>JAUIME010000479.1 GCA_030433195.1 bacterium | reverse complement strand
CGTGCCCCGTAGGTGGGGTCGTAACCGAGGTTCCCGAGCAGGGTCCTCGCGTCGTCGGTCAGCTCGATCTCGATGTCCCGCTCGGCAACCCGCCTGGTCAGTCCATCCACCTGGATCTCGACGATCCGGCCGATGTCTTCCTTCGAGAGGCGGTGGAAGATCACCGTGTCGTCGATCCGGTTGAGGAACTCCGGCTTGAAGGTCGTCTCGAGGACCTCGGTCACCCGTTCGCGGATCCGCTCATCGACGATTCCGACCCCGGAATGCGCGCTACGACCGTGCGCGCACGATTCGACGAACTCCGCGCGGGGCTCGTACCGCTGGTCGCTGGCATCGCCGACGCCGCGCCCGTCGACACGTCGTGCCTGTTCGGACACTTCGCCCCCGAGCGCCAGCTCGAGTTCGGCGCGACCGTGATCCGCCGACTCGGCTTCGACTTCGAACGGGGCCGGCAAGACCTCACGCCGCATCCATTCATGACCAAGTTCTCGCTCTCGGACGTCCGCATCACGACGCGCGTCAAGGACGACGACCTCTCGGAAGCACTCTTCAGCACGATCCACGAAGCAGGGCACGCGATGTACGAAATGGGCATCGACCCTGCGTACGAAGCGACACCCCTCGCACATGGGACGTCGTCCGGGATTCACGAGAGCCAATCTCGATTGTGGGAGAACCTCGTCGCACGCAGCCGCGGGTTCTGGAAGTTCTGGTACGCGCGACTCGTGGGCAGCTTCCCCGAAGCGCTCGGCGACGTCCCGCTCGAAACGTTCTATCGCGCGATTCACCACGTCGCTCCGTCCCCGATCCGCACCGATGCCGACGAGGTGACGTACAACCTCCACGTCATGATCCGCTTCGATCTCGAGCTGGATCTCCTCGAAGGGAATCTCGCCGTCGCCGACCTCGCGGATGCCTGGCGCGAGCGCTACCGCACCGACCTCGGGGTCGACCTCGCCGGCGATCGCGACGGCGTGCTGCAGGACGTGCATTGGTACGACGGATTCATCGGCGGCGCGTTCCAAGGCTACACGCTCGGCAACCTCATGGCCGCGCAGCTCTACGCGGCCGCGATCGCGGCGCACCCCGAGATTCCGGACGAAATCGAGCAGGGCACGTTCGACACGCTGCGCGGATGGCTGACGCACGCGATCTACCGACACGGGCGCAAGTATCGAGCCGACGAGCTCATCGAGCGGGCGACCGGTCGCGCGCTCGAAGTCGAACCGCTGCTCGCGTACCTGCGGGACACCTACGAACCCGTCTACGGACTGCGTTGACTCGCCGCAAAGTCCGGCACGAGGAGGCCGCATGACGACGCCTGCCGATCGCGATCCGGTAACGGGAGCCTCGCCCGCGTTGCCGCGCTCCCGCTATGCGTTGGATCCCGAGCTCGACTTTCTCAACCACGGCTCGTACGGCGCTCCCGCCATCACGGTTCTTCACGCGCAGGCCGTGATCCGCAACGAGATGGAGCGCGACCCGATCGAGTTCTTCCAACACCGCTACGTCGAGCGGCTCGACGAGGCGCGACGCGAACTCGCCGCGTTCGTCGGAGCGGACCCGGCGGGACTCGTGTTCGTTCGCAATGCGACTGCGGGCGTGAACGCGGTGCTCGGATCGATCCGCCTCGAACCCGACGACGAAGTTCTCGTCACCGACCACGAGTACAACGCGAGCCGATGCGCGCTCGAGCGCGCCGCAGAGCGCACGGGCGCGAGCGTGCGCGTCGTCGAGATTCCACTGCCCGTCGAAAGCGAGGACACGCTCGTCGAGCGCATCGTCGGCGCGACCACCGAGCGCACGAAGCTCGTCCTCTTCGATCACGTGACGAGTCCGACGGGGATCGTGTTTCCGGCCGCGAGGATCGTTCGCGAGCTCGACGCGCGCGGAGTCGAGACCCTCGTCGACGCCGCCCACGCCCCGGGCATGCTCGACCTCGATCTCCGATCGCTCGGCGCGACGTATTACACCGGGAACGCGCACAAGTGGCTCGGCGCTCCACGCGGAGCCGGCTTCCTCGTCGTGAGTGAGTCGCGCCGCGACGAGATCGAGCCCGGGGTGATCAGCCACGGATGGAACGCGGTGGAGTCGGAGCGCTCGCGACTGCACCGACTCTTCGACTGGAACGGCACCGACGATCCGAGCGCCGTGCTCACGATTCCCGCGGCCATCCGCTTCGGACGCGAGGCGATCGACGGTGGCTGGCCGGCCATTCGCGCGCACAACCGTGCGCTGGTTCTCGAAGGGCGTCGCATCGTCGCCGACGCGCTCGAGACCGAACCCGTCGCAACGGAATCCTGCATCGGATCCCTCGCTTCGATCCCGCTACCGCCGTCGACGCATCCCGCGAACCGGTCGCTGTTCGCGGTGGACCCGGATCAGCGACGGCTCGCCGAGGAACATCGCATCGTCGTTCCGTTTCCGACGTGGCCGAAACCTCCGCACCGACTCGTTCGCCTCTCGGCGCAGCTCTACAACGACCGCTCGCAATACGAACGACTCGCCGCGGCGCTCCGCGCCATGTTCCGTTCGTGATCCCGGCGACGCGACTCGCCCGTGGACGAATCGCCCCGAATCAGCTCGTGTAGGCTTCGATCGGCGGGCAGATGCAGACGAGGTTGCGATCGCCGAACACGTTGTCGACACGAGCCACGGTCGGCCAGAACTTCGCCTCGCGCGTCCACGGCGCGGGGAACACGGCTTGCTCTCGCGAGTAGGCGCGATCCCAGGTCTCGACCGTGACGCACTTGGCGGTGTGCGGCGCGCCGCGTAGCACGCTCGCCTCCGCCGTGACTTCGCCACGCTCGACCGCGCGGATCTCCTCGCGGATCGTGATCATCGCTTCGCAGAATCGATCGAGCTCTTCGAGCGACTCGCTCTCGGTGGGCTCGATCATGAGCGTATCGACGACGGGCCACGACATCGTCGGAGCATGGAATCCGAAATCCATGAGCCGCTTGGCGACGTCGGTCACGTCGATGTCGGTCTCGGCGTGCAGCGGGCGCAGGTCGATGATGCACTCGTGTGCGACGAGGCCGCGATTGCCGCGGTAGAGCACGGGGTAGTGATCCTCGAGCCGCTTGGCGACGTAGTTCGCATTGAGGATCGCGATGCGGCTCGCTTCGGTGAGCCCCTCGGCGCCCATCATCGCGATGTACGCATAGCTGATCGGCAGCACTTCGGAGCTTCCCCAAGGCGCCGCCGACACGGCGCCGATCGCTTGCTTGCCGCCGGTCGGCACGACCGAGTGGCCGGGCAAGAACTCGGCCAGATGCTCGGCGACACCGATCGGACCGACGCCGGGGCCGCCACCACCGTGCGGGATGCAGAACGTCTTGTGGAGATTCAGGTGGCAGACGTCGGCACCGAAGTCGCCGGGTCGGCACAGGCCGACCATGGCGTTCATGTTCGCGCCGTCGAGGTAGACCTGTCCGCCGAACTCGTGCACGATCGCGCAGATCTCGCGAATCGTCGGTTCGAAGACGCCGTGCGTCGACGGATACGTGATCATGAGCGCGGCGAGCGTCTCGCGATGCGCCTCGGCCTTCGCGCGCAGGTCGCCGACGTCGATGTTGCCACCGTCGTCACAACCCACCACGACGACCTCCATGCCCGCGAGCACGGCGCTCGCCGGATTGGTGCCGTGCGCCGACTGTGGAATGAGGCAGACGTTGCGCTGCGCTTGGCCGCGCGCCGCGTGATACGCGCGCACGACCAGCAGCCCCGCGTACTCGCCCTGCGACCCGGCGTTGGGCTGCAGCGAGACCGCCGCGAATCCGGTGATCTCGGCACACCACGCCTCGAGTCGTCGGAACAGTTCGAGGTAGCCCGCCGCCTGTTCGGTCGGGGCGAACGGATGCAGCGCCGCGAACCCGGGCCACGTGATCGGGACCATCTCGGTCGTCGCGTTGAGCTTCATCGTGCACGATCCGAGCGGGATCATCGACGTGGTGAGCGAAAGGTCCTTCGCCTGCAGTCGATGCATGTAGCGAAGCATCTCGGTCTCGGAGTGGAACCGGTGGAACGTCGGGTGCTCGAGGATCGTGTCGTCTCGTCCGTGCGGGGCGGGATAGGCGAGGTCGATCCCGTCGGCGGCGGCTGCGGCCTCGCCTTCGAGGACCGCGGCGTCGAGGCCGAAGACCTCGAACAGATCCGCGAGGTCGGACAGGTCGACGGTCTCGTCGAGCGTCACCCCGACGGTGCCGTCCTCGTCGTAGCGCAGGTTGATGCGCGCCGCGAGCGCCGCGGCCCGGATCTCGTCGGCGCGGCGCGGCCCCTCGGTGATCCGAAGCGTGTCGAAGACGGGATCGTCCCCGAGCGCGTAGCCCGCTTCACGCAAGCCGTTCGCGAGGATCGCGGTGTGCAACTGCACGCGCTCGGCGATGTGCCGAAGGCCTTCGGGGCCGTGGTAGACGGCGTACATCGACGCGACGACGGCCGGCAGCACCTGCGCCGTGCAGATGTTGCTCGTGGCCTTCTCGCGTCGGATGTGCTGTTCGCGCGTCTGCAGCGCCATGCGCAAGGCCGGGTTGCCCTCGGCGTCTTTCGAGAGGCCGATGATACGACCGGGAATCATGCGCTTGTACTCGTCGCGCGTCGCGAGGAACGCCGCGTGCGGACCCCCGTATCCCATCGGCATGCCGAATCGTTGC
>JAUIME010000478.1 GCA_030433195.1 bacterium | reverse complement strand
AAGGCGAGTCCGCCTGGAGCGCGGCATCCCGCTCCGCGATCGAGAAAGCCTCGCTTCGGTTCTTCGCCGGATCCCACGATCTCGTGGTCGCGCGGCGTCATTTCGCGCCGGCATCCGACGGCGGTGACGAGCGGAGCGAGCTCGCCTCATCGGGACACCTCTCGCCCGACGAGCACTTCGCCTACGTCCGCTGCGCACTCGCCACGGCGGCGGCGATCGAAGCCGTCAACCCCCACGCCCGGTCCGTCCACGTGTTTCAGAACTGGCTGCGCGACGCGGGAGCTTCGTTCGATCACCTTCACAAGCAGATCCTCGCGCTCGACACGATCGGCCAACCTGTCGAACGCAAGCTCGCGATCCTGCGCGATCGCCCCGATGCGCTGCGCGTCTGGGGCATCGAGTTCGCACGGCGTGAAGCGCTGGTTGTCGCCGAGCGGCCGTCCGCCGTGGCCTACGTCGACATCGGGCACCGCTTCCCGACGCTCACGATCCAGTCGCTCGCGGAATCGTCCCGGCCCGGCCAACTGTCCACGGCCGAGCTGGGCGACGTCTCCGACTTGCTGCACTTGGTGCACCGGGCGCTCGGCCCGTCGATGCCCGTGAACGAAGAGTGGCAGGTCACCCCGCGCGACAGCGAAGTCGTCATGCCGCTACACGTGCATGTTCGCTGCCGCGACCATCGGATCGCGGGGCTCGAAGGATCGTCGGGTGTACACGTTTCGCCGCACACCCCCACGGCACTTCGCGACCGGATCCGGGACTCCGCGAGGCTCTGAGGGCACGCTCTCTTCGGCCGACGCGTTCGGCCTACTCCGCGGGGAGCCGCTCGAGCAGCGCCTGGGCCGGTGCGTAGTCGGGCTGCATCCGGAGCGCTTCGCGCAACGCGCTGCGTGCATCGTCGACGCGACCGGATCGTGCGAGCGCCGCCCCGAGTCCGTAGTGCGCTTCCGCCCTCTCTTCGAGCTCGAGAGCCCGGCGGAACGTCGTCGCGGCGTCCTCGGCTCGGCCTTGCGAGAGCTGCGCCATGCCGAGGTTCAGGTGCGCGAGCACGAGCGACGAGTCGAGCTCGATCGCCCGTTCGAGGCGTGCGGCCGCATCCTCGGCTCGCCCCTTGGCGAGCAGCGCGGCTCCGGCGGCGACGTGCGCATTGGCATGCTCGGGCTGCAACCGGATCGTCGCCTCGAAATGTTCGAGGGCCGCGTCGGTCTCGCCCCGCTTCGCGAGCGCGGTGCCGAGATTGTAGTGCGCGAGGTAGTTGCCGTCGGTCACGGCGAGCGCGCGTTCGAACAACGTCGTCGAGTCTCGCCAGTGCGGCACCTGCGCAACCGTGAGCGACGCACAAACCCCCGCCGTAACGGCCACGGCCGCGATCGCCGCGCCTTCCCGAGCGCGCGATCCGACGAGATCGCGCACGCCCCACGCGACCATCACGTAGAGCCCGATGGACGGCAGATACGTGTATCGATCGGCCATGGCTTGATTGCCGACCTGCACGATTCCGATGACCGGAACCAACGTCCCCACGTACCAGAACCAACCGACCGCGAGATACGGTCTCGTTCGAATCGTACGAACGGCGGCGACGGTAACGACGAGCAGGACCACCGCGCTCGCGATCGCCGGAGCGAGGAGCGCGCCGACCGCGCCGCCATCGGCGGCGACCGTCGAGGCCGGGTGCGGATAGAAGACCGCGAGTCCCGCGGGCCAGACCGTCTTCACGAGATACGCCCCGTACGACGCGACCGCGTTGAGAACCCGCACCCCGAACGGCAAGTCGTCGAGGGCTCGCGTCGAGCCGGCTTGCGACTGCACGAGTAGCGTGACCACGACCGAAACCACGACGAGACCGAGCAGGGGCACCTTCTCGACGAACAAATCGCGAAGCGACCGCGGGCTCGCGCCCGTACCGTGCGCCTTGGCGTTCGCGGCGGCCTTCTCGGCTTTCACTCCCGAACGCTTCGACGAGCCCCCCCTCGTGTCGCGTGGTTCGCCCGGAACGGCGGGGGCAGTCCCCCGCCACCGTCGCAGCGGCCACACGTCGAGCAGCAGCAGCACGAACGGAAGCGTGACGGCCATCGGCTTCGACATCAAACTCGCCGCGAGCGCAATGGCGACGACGACCATGCGCCGCAGGCTCGGGTCGCGCGCGTACCGCGCATACGCGAGCATCGTGAGCATCCAGAACAAGCCCACAAGCACGTCCTTCCGCTCGGACGCCCACGCGACGGACTCGACACGCAGTGGATGCAACGCGAAGACCGCCGCGACGAACGCCGACGCCCAGGGCGCTTCGGTCGTCCGCGTCAAGAACACGAACAACGCGAGCGCCACCATCGCGTGCAGCAGGACGTTCATTCCGTGATGCGCGCCCGCATTCAGCCCGAAGAGCTGGCAGTCGACCATGTGGGAGATCCACGTGAGCGGATGCCAGTTCGAGGAGTGCGCGCTCGTGAAGGCCCACGCGACACCGGAGGCCGTAACGCCGTCGCGCACGTGCGGATTCTCGTAGATGTACTCGCCGTCGTCGTAGTTGACGAAGTCGTGCGTCCACACGCCGGCGTAACAACCGAGCGTGGCGGCGATCAGAACAGCGACGAAGATGAGGGAAGCACGTCGCACCGAAGCGAGTCCTCTCGTCCGAGTCCGGCGACACGGTCCCGATGCGGTGCCGCGATTCGCGGGCGGATTATAGCCGCTCGGACTTCACGCCTCAACCGCGTCGAACCGCCGACAACGGCGAGGTCGGCATCTCGAGAACGCAACCGGGCTCGAATCCGAGTCGACCTCGGCGCAGGTCACTCGATCCGAATCACGATCGCATTCGTCGTCGCGAACGGAACTTCGGCGGCCGAACCCGGATCTTCGACGACACCCTGGATCGTGAACGACGCGCCGGGCAGAGGAGCCGGAAGGATCGCCACCGAGCTCGGTGCCGGCTCGGACGGGAGATCCGGATGCCCGAGCACCCCGTAGAAGCCGAGGTTGTTCCAGATGACGATGGGCTGGTTGGCCCCATCGCCCGGGAGGAAGGGCACCGGAAACACCGAGAGACCGAGCCCCTCGGGGAGCAGCCGCACGGTTGCGGGATCCGGCTCGGCGATCCAGCCGTAGAGCACGAACGCAGCCTCGGGGTCCGCCTCGGGAGGACGGACCATCGTGACCGCGAGCGGATCCCCCGACCGAACGACGAGTACGCGCTCGCGATCGCCGATCCCGTCGTTCACGAACAGAACCGGTACCGCGGGACCGTTCGCCCGGTCGACGCCTCCGAAGCGTGCCGCGATCTCGGGCTGCGACTCGTACGCGCCGATGTCGACCGCAGCGACCCCGTCGAGGTTGCCGTCGACGATCCGCCGGTGCCCCTCGCGGTCCTCGTCGGCCTCGACGGCGCCCTCGACCCCCGCGTCGATCGCACCGGATCCGAACGCGATCCGAAAATCGCGCGCATCCGCATCGACGAACTCCGGATCGGACGAAATGTTGTTCGAACCGGGTCCCGACCAACCGCCTTCGACGAGACAATGCACGAGCGTCGGCGGCGACGTCGTCGTGCCGACCTGCGTCGGCTCGTTGCCCCAGAGCAAGTTGTTCTCGATGGTGGTGATACGTCGCAGGTGCACGCCTCCGCCCGTCATCTCGGCCTGGTTGCCGACGATGGTGTTGTTGACGATCCGCATCGCCGACTGCACGTAGAGCCCGGCACCGCCTTGCACCTGACTCGCTTCGACCGAGCGGTTGCCGACCACGAGGTTTCCTTCGAAGCGCCCGAGCGCTCGCGAGCGGATCGAAACCCCGCCACCGTTCGTCGCGACGTTGTCCGCGAACGTGTTCGAGCGAACGAGGGCCTCGCATTCGATCATGCGCAGCGCCCCGCCGTCATCGGCGCGATTCCCGATCAGCTCGTTTCCCTCGAGAACGTACGACGGGACGCCGCCCTCCTCGGGGCCCGTGATCGCGACGCCTCCACCGAGCGTCGCCTCGTTGTCCTCGATGCGGTTGCGACGCGCGTGGATCGAAAGCGCATCGGAGATCCAGACACCGCCGCCGGCCGACGGAACGCGTGTCGTGACGTTGGCCACGATCTCGTTGTCCTCGAGGAGCGCGTACGCGACTTCGACCGCGACCCCGGCCCCGTTCGCCGATCGGTTGCCTTCGATCCGGTTGTCGCGGGCATGCACGTAAGCTTCGAGGAACACGCTCACACCGCCGCCCGCGAAGCTCGACTCGTTCTCGCGAATGACGTTGCCGAACGCCTCGACGACCGAACGATCCTCCGCGAAGATCCCGCCGCCACGATTGCCGGCGCGGTTCGATTCGATCACGTTGTCGAGCAGCTGCGGCGACGCGGCCGGCCAGCACGCGATGCCGCCTCCGAAGTCCGCACGATTGGAGCGGATCACATTCCCCACAATGGTCGGTGACGCCTCCCCCACGTAGATTCCTCCACCGAAGCGACGACCGAGGACGTCGGTGCCGACACCGCCGACGATCGAGAATCCCTCGAGTCGCGCGCCGCGGTCCTCACCGCTCCGGAAGACGACGCCGCTACCGAACCCCGTCGCGTCGATCGTGGTGGTGGCCGGACCTTCGACGCTCCGAACGACGATGGATTTCCCGAGGAAGTCGAGGCCTTCTCCGTAAAGCCCCGGCGCGACGTGAACCTCGTCGCCGTCG
>JAUIME010000477.1 GCA_030433195.1 bacterium | reverse complement strand
CGGGCTCCGCCGAGATCTGCACCAGATCCCGGAGCTGGCGTTTGCCGAACATGAGACCAGCCACTACCTGCGCGAGGTCGTCTCGCGGTACGCCCCGACCGAGCCGGTCGCCGGCACGGGCTTCTTCGCCGACCTGGGGCCCGAGGACGCACCGCTGACGTTGCTCCTGCGCGCCGAAGACCGCGGCACACCCGTCACCGTGATCGGCACCGTCCGCGTCGGCCCCTACGGCGAGATCCGCGAAGGCGCACGCCTCGAACTCGACTCCGTGCGCGCCGGCGGCAACCTGATCGACACCGATCACAACGACCACGCCCGCTACTCGACGTGGGGCCCGGTCTTCATCGACGACGACTGCTGAGAAGCTCGCGTCGTCTCAATCGCCGCCGACGGTAACCTCGCGCAGCTCGCCCTCCACGAGGGAGACGGCGGCCTGCACCTGATCCTCGCCAACGAGCGTGATGCGATAGTCCCCGGGCGGAAGGCAGACGTCCATCCCGGCATCGAAGCTCCTCCCGGCCCAATAAGGAGCGTGCCCGGGGTCGACCTCGACCGGCATCACGCGGAACTTCGTAGAGCCTTGCGGCACGTCGTCGAGCAACTTCAATCGTGCTCCTTCGACGTTCCGGATGACGATCGGCTCGGTCGCGTCGGGCAACACGGAGAAGAACGTCGGTGCCCGGCCGTCGATCTCGACGACCCCAACGCCCCCATCGGCCGCGGGCCACGCGAACGCCGGCTCTCCACGCGTGGTCGACTGGAGACGGATGAGCCCTTCGGTCGTGATGCGATACGGCTGCATCCGCACACTCGGGCCCTCGACATCGAAACGAATGAGTTGGGTCGGCCGTACTGTGTATCGAATCGGCCCGTCGGCGGGGACGCGCACGCGCACCCACGGGCCGGTCCACTCCGTTTCCGCCCCGCCGAGCAGTCGGTACTCGCCCGGCGTCACGCCCGTCCATTCGTGGCGGTTCGATTCGTGGAGCTGCGCCCAGGCGACCGTCTCTTCACTCGAGGCATGCTGTAGTCGTAACGACACCGGCACGACCGGTCGGCCCTCCGGATCGACCACGTCGACCACGACGTCATGCGCTGGAAACGAGAGTGCGAGGAAACCGGCGTCGGTGATCCGTACCGGTTCCAACTCGGTGAAGACGGAATCGGACGACTCGTAGACGGGTCGATACGAGACGTTCGCCGCGAGCCCAATCCGGAACTCTCCGGACGCCGAAACACTCGAGACGATGCGCGACCGCGTCGGACCCTGGAAGGTCAGCTTGCCGCCACGGGCGCGCTCGCTTCCGACGCGAAGCAATCCCTCGATCTCGTACTGTTCGGGAACGGTGTACTCGACCACGGTTTCGTTGCCGGCCGAGACGTGGCTCTCGAGTTTGTCGAGATCGCGGCCGCGGTGACTGATCGAGAGTCGGAAGGCGCCGGTTGGAAGATCCGCGAAGAGCGCTTCCCCGGAAGAGTCGGTCGAATGCTCCCGAACCAAGAGCGGGTCCAGCTTGACGAGCCGAACTCGTACACCGGACACCGAGTCTCCCTGCGCAGTGCGCGCGACGAAACGGATCGAACCTCCCGACTCGAGGATCACGTCGAGCGCTCCGTCGACGAGCTCGGAGAAGAGATCCGTCACGTGAACCGGCGAGTACCCCTCGGCGAACAGATCGAGGTCGAAGCTCGCATCCGACACCGGTGGGATGCGGATCAAACCGGACGAATCTCCGATGAGGTGCGGATCGACCTCTTGTCGACCGACGCCGCCGGTCCAGTAGAGACTCGCCTTCGCTCCGGGTATCGGCTCACGCGCGGCCGAGAGCACTCGGATCGTTGCGGGGTCGGTCATGAACGCGGGCGGATACGGCAAGTCGAGCGTCGTCTCCGGCTCGAGTTTGAAGGATCCCGTCACGATCGGGTGCACGCTTCCGGAAGTCAGGATGTACTCGTAGTCGCCGCTCTCGACACCGGACAGCGTGGCAACACCGTCTCGGACGGAGACCGGTGTCGATCGACCACTGCTCCTCGATGGCAGGTGCAGACGCACATGCATCTTGTCGGGTGTTTCCGTGGATTCCGGCGAGGAAACGAGGATGCGAACCGTCGAACCTCGGCTGAGCTCGATCGCGTCGGGAATGTCGAGCACGCTCGAGAACGTCTGGCGGTAGCGCAGGAATCCGCGCGCCATGGAACGAAGCTCGACCGCGCCGCGGTCGGGAACCCGAATCGACACGACACCTTCCGCATCGGAGTAGACGCGAGTTCGCCCGCCACTCGACTGCACGAAGAGAACCGTCCCCGCGATACCGGTTCCTCCCGCGTCGACGAGCCGGGTTTTCCGCAACACACCACGATCGAGAACGACGCGCATCTCTTCGGCTGCCGGCCGCGGAAGGCTGACCTTGGACATCTCGAACGGGAGGAACTCCTCGCTCAGGAAGTCGAGCTGCACGGTTCCCTCTCCGAGCCCGGACAGCCGGAACCGACCCTCCTCGCTCGTGACCGTCGAACCGCTCGCACCGCCGCCTGTCGCTCGTACGAAGACATCACGGATCGGATTGCCTTCGGGGTCGACAACGACTCCCGCGAGCGCGGTGCCTTCTTCGAACGTAAGAACGCCGAGATCCCGCTCACCGCCGTTCGCGAGCCCGCGCAGATCGTATCGTCCCGACGCGAAGCCGGGTGCCGTTACCGAGCAGGTGTAGTCGCCCTCCCCGAGGTCGAGCGCCACATGGAATCTGCCGTCGCTGTCCGCCGACGCGGTGACCGTCCGACTTGATCCTACGCGGAGATCGGACCGAGCCCTCGCAAACGTGACGTTCCCCGCGACCGGCTCTCCGGCGACCGACGCCAAGCGCCCGCGCACATGCACGTCTTCTCCGAGCACGATCTCGAGGTCGGTCGACGAGTCTGCGGCAAGATTCCGCTCCACCAGATGGTAGCCGGGCGCGCTCACGCGGAGGACCGAGAGCACGGCCGGGTCGAACGCGAGCTCCGCAACGCCGTCGGCGCCCGCCACCATCGCGGCGACTCGTCGAGGCGACCGATTCGATGCCATGCCCGCCGTTGCGGGTGGCTGCGTCTCGATCTCGACGAGCGAGCCGTCGACCGGATGACCGGAGCGATCGTGAACGCTCACGCGGAGCCTCGATCCCGACTCGAGCCGGACCGCACCCACGTCGACGACGCCCTCCGCCGGTTCCCACGAAACCTGCGTCGGCGCAAAGCCCGGCATCTCGAGTGATGCTTCGTTCGTAGTCGGGCGCAACGCGGAGGTGTGGAATGCGCCGCGCGGATCCGTCGTCAACCAGAAGCTGCCGTCGGCCGATCGAAACGAACCGGTAGCGCTCGTGGCCGCTTCCCCAACCGAGTCGATCAGGACTCCGCAGAGCATCGTTCCGCGCTCGAGCGTGATGGTCATCGGATTCGCGGTCGGTACGCCGGCATCGGAGGACCACGGCACGAAACCCGTGTGCTCCGCCTCGATGAGCAACTCGGCCGACAAGCCCGCGATCTCGAACCGACCTGCTGGGTCCGATCGCGCGCCTCGCGCGATGGCGCCGAACGGTGCGTAGCCGGACGGCCCTCGACTGCAGACCGCGCGGATCTCCGCATCGGGAATCGGGCTTCCTTCGGCATCCCGAACGACTCCGTGGAGCGTCTGCCCGCGAGCGATCGATATCTCGTGTCGCACTTCGGTTTTCGGGTCGAACGGCTCCGCGAAGTACGGCGCGTAGCCCGGTACGTCGACGGTCAGCATCGTCCGCGAGGGATCGACCGTCGCGCGGAACGAGCCGTCACGCTCGATCGGGATCTCGTACACGTAGCGGCTCAGGTACCCGAGGCCCCCACGTCCCTCGAGATACGATGCCCGGCACCACGAGCGTACACGCACGCGGCCCGGCCCGACCGGCTGCCCAGCGTCGTCGGTCACGACGCCGGAGATCGCCACGCCGCGCCGAAGCGCCATCGTAGGGAGTCGAATCCCGAGCGGCGGCAGTCCGAGCGTTTCGATCTGCGGAACGTACTCGTCGGATCGCGCGACGAGCCGGATCTCGTTCGCACCGCTCGCACGGGCCAGGTCGATCCGGTAGCGGCCATCTTCGCTCGTCACGGTGCGAGCGAGCACGGACTCGCCACCGGGGGCGGTTCTCTCGAGCACAACGACGGCCCCGACGATCGGTTCCCCGGTCCAAGCGTCGACGACCTTCCCGTGACTCGAAGTCCCGAGGGCCGACGCTCGCGCCGTCGGGTCGGCGGCTTCGTTGCGCGCTCGATCATCGCGAATCCGCTCGCCGCGTGCCGCCATCGCCAACGGCTCGGATGTAGCTGACGTGTTGCGCTCTTTCGAATCGCGTGGAAGGAAGAGCAACGACGACGTCACGATGGCGGCGACAGCGAGAACCGTCATCGAGATCTTGTTCGTACTCATGGCGATCCATCCTCCGATGCCGATCGCGGCGCCCGACGCGCCGCTCGCAGCCGCGAGCGCCGGTGGAATGCCGCCCGCTTCACTCGAGGCGAGGAGCAAGCCGAGGGTGAGCGTGCGACGATCTTCTGGGCGGTCGAGTCGTTCGCGCAACCGCGCGATTCCGCGCCTCAGGTGGGTACGCACGGTGGCTGGCGGGAGATTCTGCAGTCTGCCGATCTCGGTGGAATCCAACCCGCGGAAGT
>JAUIME010000476.1 GCA_030433195.1 bacterium | reverse complement strand
ATCGAGATTGGGAGTGAGACTCTTGCCGTCGATGAAGAGGTTGGGATCCCCCTCCACGCCGAGATTGTGCCCCGTCCATTGATCCGCCATGATGAGCAGAACGTTAGGACGCAACCCCGCCACCGCACCGTCGGCCACCGACTCCCGCGACTCACGAACCAGGACGACGACCGCGACGGCGACCAACGCGGCGATGCCGAAGCACCGCCCGAGCCGGCCGACCCTCGGTGACAAGCCCCCGAACGGGGAGGTGCCGCGCGACCTCTCGGTTCCCATGTCTCGTGACCCCTTCGACGTCCGTGGGCCGCGCACTCGCCCGCCGGACGATGACGGTGAACGGCAGCGAACCCGCCGGTGATGTGGCGACCCCGGTGGCATGAACCCAACAACCTAGTGGGCCTTCGGTTTACGGCCCTGGCGTGCAGACTTGCGGTGAAACGACAGCCTAACCGCCCGATGCGTTCGGGGCCAGCGATTTCCGTGGCCTCGCGGCGACCCGCGCGAACCACGGATAGACCGAGGGCAGAACGAACAGTGTCAACAGCGTCGAGGTCACCAGTCCGCCGATGACGACGGTCGCGAGGGGGCGCTGTACCTCCGCTCCCGCGCTCACGGCGATCGCCATCGGCAAGAAACCGATGATGTCGGTCAGAGCGGTCATGAGAACGGGTCGCAAGCGCGATCGCGCCGCATCGTGCGCCGCGGGTTCGGCCTCCGCTCCTTCTTCACGCCGTTGGACGATCGTCGACACGAGGACGACGCCGTTCAGTACCGCAATCCCGAAGAGCGCGATGAAGCCGACCGCGGCCGAGATCGAGAACGGGTACCCGCGCAGCCACAGCGCCGCGATTCCGCCGGTCAACGCCAGCGGCACGTTCAGGAAGATCAACAGCGACAGACGCACGCATCGAAACGTCGAGTACAAGAGCGTGAAGATCAGGAGCAGTGCCAACGGCACGAGCCACGCGAGACGCTTCGAAGCTTCGGCGAGATTCTCGAACTGTCCACCCCACTCGATGAACCAACCCGGCGGAAGTTGCACCTCGGATTCGACGCGTTCGCGAGCTTCGGCGACGGCCGACGCGAGGTCACGCCCCCGCACGTTGAACTCGACCGTGATCTTTCGCTGCACCTTCTCCCGACTGATCTGCGCAGGCCCTGTCTCGATCGAGATCTCGGCCAACTGCTCGAGCGGTACCCAAGGTGCGGGACCGTCGCCGTCGACCGGAAGCGCGACCGGCAGCTGACGGAGCGCATCGAGTGACGCGCGCACCGAATCGTCGAAGCGCACTTGCAATGCGAAACGACGCTGACCACGCACCACCGTGCCGAGACGCGCACCGCCGATCGTCTCCACCACGGCAAGTACGTCTTGTGCGTTCACGCCGAGTCGTGCGATGGCTTCGCGGTCGATGTCGATCGTCACGGTCGGCAATCCCAGGGTCTGCTCGACTTTCACCTCGGCCATACCTCGGACGGGACGAACCACCGACGCCACCTCTTCGGCCACGCGCCGCATCTCGTCGAGGTCTGCGGTTTCGGCGAAGATCTTGATCCCGACCTCCGACCGCACGCCGCTCAGCAATTCGTCGACGCGGAGCTCGATCGGTTGCGAATAACTGAACATCACTCCCGGGAGCGCGCTCGTGAGCTCGGCGTCGATCGCCTCGAGAAGCGCCTCCTTCGAACCGAAACGCCACGTCTTCGGGGGCTCGAGAATGAGGTACGTATCCGAGATCTCGACGCCCATCGGGTCGGTCGCGATCTCGGCGCGCCCCGTTCGTGAAACGACGGTACGCACTTCCGGGAACGCGGCCACCACTCGCTCTGCCTTGGAGCTGATCTCGTTCGAGGCCTCGAGCGAGACGCTCGGGAGCCGCCAGATCTGCATCGCGATCGCGCCCTCGTCGAGCTTCGGTACGAACTCCGCGCCCAAGAACGGCACGACGCCGAGGCTCGCGATGAACACCGCGAGCGCCACGACCGCCGTCATGACGGGTCGCGCCGTCACGCGCACGAGCAGCGGCTCGTAGGTGCGCTTGAACAGGCGGAACAGCCACGGCTCCTTCGCGATCGGCTTCTCGAGGAAGATCGACGCGAGCACCGGCATGAGCGTGAACGCGCACACGAGCGAACCGCCCATCGCGAACACGAACGTGAGCGCCATCGGCCGGAACATCTTCCCCTCGATGCCGCGCAGCGCGAGAATCGGCAGGTACACGATCATGATGATCGCCACCGCGAACAGCACCGGTCGCGCGACCTGGTGGCACGCCGCACGCACCTTCTCGAGATGCGAGCGCGTCGTGTCGTCGCGGAAGCGGTACACGTACGCGACGATGCTCTCGACGATCACGACCGCACCGTCGACGATGATGCCGAAGTCGATCGCGCCGAGCGACATGAGATTCCCCGAGATTCCCGTCGCGCGCATGAGGATCACCGCAACGAGCATCGACAGCGGAATCGCCGACGCGACGATGAGCCCGCCGCGCAAGCTTCCGAGCAGAAGCAGCAGCACGCCGACGACGAGCAGCCCGCCTTCGACGAGGTTCGTCGCGACCGTTCGGATCGTTCGGTCCACGAGCTCGGTACGGTTGTAGAACGTGTCGATCGTGACGCCTTCGGGCAGCGACTTCTCGATCTCGAGAACGCGCGCGTGCACGTCCTCGGCGACCGTTCGCGAGTTCGCGCCCATGAGCATCATCACGATCCCGACGACCGCCTCGCCGCGTCCGTCGCGCGTGACGGCGCCCTGCCGGATCATCGGCGCGAACTCGACGCGCCCGAGGTTCTCGAGATAGACCGCCGTCCCCCGCGGATCCTTCGCGACGACGACTTTCGCCAGATCGTCGAGGCTCTCGACGAGGCCCTCGCCGCGGATCAGGTACTGCTCGTCGGCATGCTCGATGTAGCCGCCGCCGACGTTGCGGTTGTTGCGTTCGAGCGCCTCGAAGATCGTCGCGAGCGAGATCCCGTACGAGCGCAGCTTGCGCGGATCGATCGTCACCTGGTACGTACGCAGCTCGCCACCGAACGAGTTCACCTCGACGACGCCGGGTACCGAACGGAGCTGGTTGGCGACGTTCCAATCGAGGATGTCGCGCAGGTCCATCGCCGAATACCCGTCGCCGCGCACCTCGAACTGGTAGATCTCGCCGAGCCCGGTCGAAATGGGCCCCATCTCGGGATCGCCGTACCCGTCGGGGATCGCGTCGCGCGCGGCCGACAACCGCTCGGCGACGAGCTGACGCGCGCGGTAGATGTCGGTCCCTTCGTCGAACACGACCGTCACGACCGACAGGCCGAACTTCGAGACCGAACGGATCTGCGCGATGCGCGGCAGTCCGCTCATCGCGGTCTCGACCGGAAAGGTGATGAACGACTCGACCTCTTGCGGCGCGAGGCCGGGACTGTTCGTGAGCACCTGCACTTGCACGTTCGTCACGTCGGGAACGGCGTCGATCGGCAGCTTGCGCATCGAATCGAGGCCGACGACGGCGATCACGACCCACAGCATCACGACCATGAGCCGATTGTCGAGCGAAGCATCGATGAGTCTTCGAATCACTTCACGCCTCCTCGATCAATGGCTATGGCCGCCGCCGAGCTCACCTCGACGTTCGGCCGACTTCAACAGGAAGGTCCCCCGGACGGCGACGCGCTCACCCGCTCGCAGTCCCGCGATGATCTCGACGCGGTCGTCGGCCGCGTGGCGCACTTCGACGTCGCGGCGTTCGAACGTCCGGGGTGCGACCTGTACGAACACGTAGTCCCCCGCGTCTTCGTGCACGAGAGCGCGTTCGGGAAGAACGAGCGCGGCAGCGCGGGACGACGTCGCGAGCCGGACGCGTCCGAACATCCCGGGGCGCAGCGGCAGCTCTTCGGGCCAACTCGCGAGCGCGCGGTTCTCGAGCGTGATGCGCACGCCGACCGATCGGCTCTTCGGATCGACGTGGTAATCCACGAAGCTCACCGTCCCCGCGAGCGTCGTCTCCGGGAACGCGTCGAGCGTGACCTCGGCCGACTGCCCGCTGCGAACCGCGGCGAGCTGTTCCTCGAACGCCGACGCGACGAACCACACGTTCGTGAGATCTTCGATGATGAAGAGCTTGGACCCGGCCTCGACGAACTCGCCGGTGGAAGCATGCCGATCGACCACGATCCCCGCTCCGGGTGCGTACACGCGATACTCGCCCGAGAGCAAGGGCGATCCCTCGCCGACCTTGGCGAGTCGATCACCATCGACACCGAGCGTCCGCAAGCGATTGGTCGCGGCCGCGAGCTCGATGCGTTCGGCGCGCAGCGCGACGTCGAGTTCGAGGAAGCGCGCGTCGCGCTCCGCTGCGAGCTCGGTCGTTCGTGCATCGCGCTCGAGACGCGCGAGCTCGAGCGCCTTCTCGGCTTCGAGCAGAGGTCGCACGGTCGACACCGCCTTGCTCTGCAGCTCGCGTTCGCGCTCGTAGATCCGCTCCTGCACGGCGATAGATCCCTCGAGCACGCGCGTCAGCGCCTCCATCCGCTCGCCGTACAGATCGTGCTCGCGTTCGACGCGGGCTTCGGCCGCATCGACCATCGCCCGTCCGCGCAGGTACGCGGCCACGGTATCGCCGAGCTCGACGCTGTCGATCACGCACAAGAGTTCGCCCGCTTCGGCGCGCTCCCCGAGTTGCTTGTAGACCTCGCG
>JAUIME010000475.1 GCA_030433195.1 bacterium | reverse complement strand
TACGCGTGGGTCGGCGCGCCGGATGCATCGACGGTACGCGTTTTGCCGATGTCCCTGGGTTCGTCGTGCATGGTGATGCCGCCCAACTCGGGCGCGCCGCAGGACGATCCCAAGAAGATCTGGAACAACATCGGCGCGACCGGCTTCCTCGGAATGGCGAACTTGCCCTCGAGCCCCGCGCCGTTGCAGCTCATCAGCAAGCCCGGAGGTATCGGTCGCACCATCACGGCGTTCGTGCAAGGCCTGATGCTCGATTCGGCTGCACCGCAAGGCCAAGCCGGCGTCACGAACGGCGTCGAGATCGTGATTCCGTAAGCAGGAGTTGCGAGACCGATTCGGCGCCCTCGACGCGTACGAATCGGTCGAGCGTTTCCACTATCAGATTCGATTACGAACGGCCGGGTGCCTCGCGCATCCGGCCGTCCTCGTAGGCTCGTGGTTCTTCGACTCGGCAACTGCGGTTTCAACCACCCGGGACACCCCTGCGGAACATCCGCACGCTCGAAAGAGCGAGGTGCCTTCCCTTACCCAAGCTTCCGACTTCTCGATGCTGAAGCGATTATCGCTCGTGCGCGGAATCGAACGAGCGTTGCAGCAACGCGAGGCTGTCCTCGCGCAACAAGAAACAACCGCCGTCTTGCGGGCCATGCTCACGACCGACTCGAGTGGGCGGTTGATAGGGTTTGCCGGTGAGGTGTCCCCGTCTCGTTCGCTTCGCGACGAGAACGCCGCGATCGTCGACCGCGTAGACGGAGTATTCGTTCGATTCGGGATCGAGTGCGGATGACTTCAGCAGCTGCTGCGTTCCTACGACATGCGGCTTCCAGGGGACATCCGGATTCTGCTCGAGCCACTCCTCCGAGGGTTCGAACTCGGCGCGAAGTACGAGCGTGAGTTGCAGCGCGCTCGGGACCTTCGGGCCGTTTTTCGGCTGCATTTTCAGCGTCACGACACTCGATGCGACCGATTCGTCGCGACGGCTTTCACTGTGGTCGAGGCGCAGCATCCAGTCGCCTCGTGTTACGTCGAGATGCAATTGCCGTGCGCCGGCGCCGTTCTCGTCGCTTGCAGGATCGATGCTCGTCTCGAGCGCGCCGCATCGTGATGCTTCGTCGACGAGATCTGCGAGGGCTACGACGAGCGAGTCGACGCGTGCTTCCGTCCAGTTGCCGTTCTCTAACTGGGAGCGCACATCGAGTGCTTGATGAAACGCTTCGCGGACCTCGGGACTCAACGCGAAATCACGAGGGTCTGATGCAGACGAGACCTCGCTTGGCGTTGTTTCGAGCGAATGTGCGAACGACTCGGGTGCAGTGGTAGATGAGGAGGGCAGGGCAGCCTCGATAGCGGCGGTCGGCGCTTGGAGTGAGGAACGGGCCGACGCTGCTTCCGTGCGCTCGTCGATCGGATCGGCGTTCTGTTTGGATAGTACGGTCACCGCTCCGATGACAACCGACAGTGCTGCCAAAAGACTGATCAGGACGCGCATCCGGTTTTCCCCAGTCTTGCTTGTTTCCCGCGGCTCGTATGCGTGCTCCCCATGCCGAGCCGTAGCCCCGCGCGAGTCACGGCGTTCGAACAGGACGAAGTGTCGTCTCGACTCAGTCGACGAGCGCGAAGCGAACGTTGACGTCGAGCTCGTCTTCGACCGGGCGGCCGTCGAGCGACGCAGGAGTGAACCGCCACTGCCGGACGGTTTCGAGCGCCGCGTAGTCGAGCGAGCGATGGCCGCTCGAGCGCGCGATCTCGGTGGACAGTGCTTCGCCGCCGCTCGAAATGCGCACGCGCACAACGGCGAGTCCCTCGTGGCCGCGTCGGCGGGCTGCCGCCGGATATGAGGGCTCGGGATTCGTCGCGAGCGCGGCCGCGGCCTCGAAGCCCGTGCTCGCGGGCTCTTCGACCACGACCGGTGCGGGGGGAGGTGTCGGCTCGATTTCGGGGGCCGGCTCTTCGGAAGTGCCTTCGGCGTTCGAGGCGTAACGCGGCCTCAGGGCGCCGAACCAGGTGTCGCGAGGAACCGGAGGCGGCTCGACTCTCGAAGCCTCGGCGGACGCAAACGGGTCGGGGGCCGGATCGTCGGGCAGGGGCTCGATGTCGGGCTCTTCGAACGGGCTCAGCCGGGGATCGTCGATTTCGGGCTTCGGCTCCGGAGTGTCGTACTCGAAGTCGTTTTCCTGTAGGGCGATAGGCTCTTCGACGGCGGCGAATCGAACGTCGATCGAGGCCTTCGACCGCTCGCGTCCGGGGATGAAAACCGTCCCCGCAACCGCTGCGATCACGATGGAGTGGGTGAATACCGACAGACCGAAGGGTCCCAGAACCGCTTTCCGGACTGCCACGGGCGCGGAGCCCGGGCGGATCGCGCGACGAGCAGGGCTCGCGGCGGTGCGGGAGGAAGCGTCGGCAGGGTTGTGGCCTACCGTTTTGTCGGGTTCTCGGGTCGCCATGGCACTAGAGTCCTAGATTACCAACGGTCGATACAAGAGAAAGTTGCATCCGAGTCGAACTTTGTGCCCGTGATGCGCGGATTCGCCGCAGGAGCCTCGAATCCCCGGCAGAGTTACGATTTCGCCCCGGCCCCTCGGGGGCCCGCGAGGTCCGTCTCGAAACGTGAAATCTGACCCCGAAACGAGCGAGGTGATCGATGACCCTCTCGACCGCGAGCCGACGATGCTCGGCCCCCTTCGTGGCCACCGTGACGACGCTGCTCCTCTGGATGTTCTCGGCCGGCGCGCCGGCTTGTCATGAGCCGCCCGCGCAGGGCAACGCGGCGAACACCCCGCAGGAGGTCCTCTCGGAGGAGATGGCAGCCCGCGAGGCGAGCCTCATCTCGAATGCTCGCCAACTCACGTACGAAGGACGACGGGCCGGTGAGGGCTACTTCAGCGCCGACGGCGGACTCATGACGTTCCAGAGCGAGCGCGAGCCCGGCAACCCCTTCTATCAGATCTACGTCATGGATCTCGAGATGGGCGACGTGCAGCGCATCTCGCCGGGCCACGGCAAGACGACCTGCTCGTGGATCCACCCCGACGGGAAGCGCGTACTCTACGCATCGACGCATGACGATCCCGAGTCGCGTGCGAAGCAGCGCGAAGAGCTCGAGTTCCGCGCCAGCGGTCAGCAGCGCCGCTACGCGTGGGATTACGACGATCACTTCGAACTCTACGCGACGACCATGGCGACGAAGCCCGGCCAGAACGCCGATCCGTCGACGACCGTGCGGCTCACGAACGCGCGCGGCTACGACGCCGAGGGATCGTACTCGCCCGACGGATCGCTGATCGCCTTCGCATCGAACCGCCATGCGTACACCGACAACTTGTCCGAAGAAGACGCCAAGATCTTCGAGATCGACAAGTCGTACATGCTCGACATCTACATCATGAACGCGGACGGCTCGAACGTACGCCGCCTGACCAACGTGAAGGGTTATGACGGCGGTCCGTTCTTCAGCGCCGACGGCAAGCGGATCTGCTGGCGTCGCTTCTCGGAGAACGGCACGACGGCCGAGATCTTCACGATGAACATCGACGGCACCGACGAGCGTCAGCTCACGCGCATCGGCGCGATGTCGTGGGCGCCGTACTTCCACCCGAGTGGCGAGTACCTCGTCTTCACGACGAATCGTCACAACTGGAACTTCGAGCTGTATCTCGTCGATCCGATGGGCGAAGGCGAGCCCGTGCGCGTGACGACGACCGATGGCTTCGACGGGCTTCCCGTCTTCAGTCCCGACGGTACGCGTCTTTCGTGGACGTCGACGCGCGAGAACGGCAAGAACGGCCAGATTTTCATCGCCGACTGGAACCACGAAGAGGCCTTGAAGCTGATCCGTGAATCACGCGAAGCGGAAGAGACCGAGTCGCATCTCGAACATGAAGTCGAGGCGCTCGCGATCGCGACGTCCGACGCGATCGATCGAACGGATCTCGAAGCCCATGTCGAGCGGCTCGCCTCCGAGGCGATGGGCGGTCGGCAGACGGGCACGCGCGGCGAGAAGCTCGCGACCGAGTATGTCGCGGCGTACTTCGAGCGCTTCGGCCTCGAGCCTGCGGGAGACGACGGATCGTTCTTCCAAGAGTTCGAGTTCATGGCCGGCGTCGCGGCCGGCGACGACAACCGTCTCGCCGCCAGCATCGGGATCCGTACGTTGGCGCCCGAAATCGACATCGATTGGCGTCCGCTGGCGTTCTCGAAGACGGGGACGGTCGCGTCGACGGGCGTCGTGTTCGGCGGCTATGGCATCGTCGCGCCCGAGGCGGACGGCTTCGCGGCCTACGATTCGTACGCGGGTGCCGACATCGCCGGCAAGTGGGTGCTGATGTTCCGCTACATGCCCGAGTCGATTCCCGAAGAGCGCCGCCGCTCGCTCGCGCGCTACGCGCAGCTTCGCTACAAGGCGATGTCGGCGCGCGATCGCGGTGCGCTCGGGGTCATCGTCGTCACGGGCGACGGCATCGAAGGCGAGCCGACGCTCGACCTCGTTCGACTCGACGCCGAAGCTTCGCTCGCGGGTTCGAGCATCCCGGCGATCTCGGTTTCGGATCGTTTCGCCGAGACGCTGCTTTCGTCGACGGGTAAGTCGCTCGCCGACTTCAAGAGCGCGCTCGACGAAGAGATGAACATCCCGGCGTTCGACGTGTCGGGCGTCAAGATCGAGGGGATTCTCGATCTCGACCAAGAGACGCGCACG
>JAUIME010000474.1 GCA_030433195.1 bacterium | reverse complement strand
CGCGCGACCTTGACGATCTCGTACGCTTCGACCACGTCGCCGGCCTTGATGTCCTCGTACTTCTGGATACGCAGGCCGCACTCGAAGCCTTCCTTGACCTCCTTGGCGTCGTTCTTGAATCGCTTGAGCGACTCGAGCTCGCCCGAGAAGATCTCCTTGCCTTCGCGGTAGAGTCGGACCTTGCTGTCGCGTGTGATCCGACCGTCCGTGACGTAGCAACCGGCGATGATCCCGAGGCCGGACGCCTTGAACAGCTGGCGCACTTCGACGTGCCCGGTGACCTCTTCCTTCTCCTCGGGCTCGAGGAGACCCTCCATGGCCTTGCGGACTTCGTCGGTGACGTCGTAGATGACATGGTACGTGCGGATGTCGACCCCGAGTCGATCGGCGAGCGAGCGGGCGCGCTCGTCGGCGAGCACGTGGAACCCGATCACGATCGCGTCGGACGTGTGCGCGAGGTTGATGTCGGACTCGGTGATGGCCCCGACCATGTCGTAGACGATCTTGATCTTGATCTCGTCGTTGGAGAGGTCCGTGAGCGTCTTCTTGAGGACCTCTAGCGAGCCCTTCACGTCGGCCTTCAGGACGATGGGGATGTCCTTGACCGCCGCCGCCTGGATCTTGCTGAAGAGGTTCTCGAGCGTGACGTGCTGCTTCTCGGCGAGTTCCTGCGTGCGAATCTCGCGCTGACGTCGTTCGGCGAGTTCCTTCGCTTCACTCGCGTTCTTCACGACGTAGAAGCGATCTCCGGCTTCGGGGAGGATCGAGAGTCCGGTGATGTGCACGGGCGTCGACGGGGGAGCGGACTGGATCACACGGCCTTGGTCGTCCCAGATGTTGCGGACACGGCCGTAGCCTTGACCGCAGAGGATCGTGTCCCCCTTGGTGAGCGAACCGTCCTGCACCAAGACCGTCGCGAGCGCCCCCTTGCCCTCGGTGAGCTTCGCGTCGAGGACGGTGCCCGTGGCGCCGAGGTTGGGGTTGCCCTTGAGCTCGAGGACTTCGGACTCGAGCGCGAGGATCTCGATCAGATCCGTGATGCCTTGCTTGGTGATCGCCGAAACCGGCACGATCGAGGTCGAGCCGCCCCACTCGGAGGACTGCAGTCCGTGCGACGCGAGCTCGGCGAGGACCTTGTCCTTGTTGGCTTCCGGCTTGTCGATCTTGTTGAGCGCGACGACGATCGGAACTTCGGCCGCCTTGGCGTGCTTGATCGCTTCTTCGGTCTGCGGCATGACGCCGTCGTCCGCGGCGACCACGAGCACGACCACGTCGGTGATGCGCGCTCCGCGAGCTCGCATCTCGGTGAACGCCTCGTGACCCGGCGTATCGAGGAACACGACTTCCTTGCCGTCTTCCGTGCGGACCTTGTACGCGCTGGTGTGCTGCGTGATGCCGCCGTGCTCGCTCGCGGTCACGTTCTCTTCGCGGATCGCGTCGAGGAGACTCGTCTTTCCGTGGTCGACGTGCCCGAGGAAGGTGACGACCGGCGCGCGCAGCACGCGGTCCTCTTCGCGGTCTTCGCCGATGCCCTCGAGCAGCACCTCTTCGACCTTCTTCTTGCGCTTGAAGTTGACCTTGCACTCGAACTGCTGGCCGAGGACCTCGACGGTGTCTTCGTCGTTGAGGAACGCGTTGACGTTCGTCGGAACCCCGAGCTCGAGCAGCGTGCGCTGGAGGACGTTCGCCTTGAGACCCATCGCGTGCGACAGGTCGCGCACCGTGATCGGTAGCGTGATCTCGATCTCGGACGGCGTTTGGATCTTCTCTTGACGCGGTTCGTTCGACGAACCGCTACGGTCGTCGCCGCCACGGCGTCGGCCGCCGCCACCACCGCGGCCCGCGGGCTGGCGGCGCTGCTGGTTCACTCGCGAGTAGACCGCCGAGCTCGACGTGATGCCGGCGCGACGCGTGAATTCGAGGAGGCGTTCGGAACGCGCCGAGATGCCGGGCGAAGCGGCGGTCGACTTGCGACCGAGCGCTTCGAGCTTCTTGCGCTTCTTGCGCTCCTTGGCTTCCTTGCGCGTTTCGCGGCCGGTCGACGACGTCGAGGACGCCGCGGCTTCGGCGGTCGAGGGATCGGCCTTCTCGGGCTTCTCGGGCTTCGGCGGGGCCGCCTTCAGCACGCGGAGCTCAGGCTGCTGGAGGTCGAAGTCGGCCAGAGGCGGACGATCTTCCTCCTTTGGCGCTTCCTTCTTCCAGGCCTTGGTGATCGCTCGGACAGAATCTTCCTCGAGCACGGAAATCCCGGAACGCGGGGAGAGATCGAGCGTCTTCGCGATGTTCAGCAAGGCGTCGGTGCTCGTCTTCAACTCGTTGGCGAGGCGGTAGACTCGGGTCTTCAAAAGGGACGCTCTCCGTTTCGGGTTCGGGTTCCGGTATCAGTCCGTATCAGTCGGTCTTCTTGTCGTGTTCGTCTTCGTCGTCGGCGACCGGGCTCGCTTCGGCCTGCGGCTCGGCGGCGTCGGATTCGGATTCCGCGTCGAGCTTGGAATCGGTGTCCGTATCGGCGTCGGCTGCTTCGGCCGCGACTTCCGCTTCGGCGGTGTCGGTCGCGCGATCGCCGTCGGTCGCTTCGTCCGGTGGCCACGTATCGGGCACGCCGGTCTGGTCTTCGGTCAAGGAGTCGGCCGCGGCGGTCGCTTCGGACGCCGTCGCTTCGGCTTCGTCGGAAGCCGACTCGTCGGTCGCCGCAACGGCTTCGCCGTCTTCGTCCTCGGTCTCGGTCGCCTGCTCTTCGCGAGCCTTCAGCTCCTCGAGTTCCTTGTAGGTGACGATGTTGATGTCCCACTGACACAGCTTCGACGCGAGACGCACGTTCTGGCCGCGCTTGCCGATCGCGAGCGAAAGCTGGTCTTCGTCGACGATGACCAGCGCCGAGTTGTTCTCGTGGTCGAGCGTGATGCTCGAGATCTGCGCGGGCTTCAGCGCGTTCACGATCAACGTCTCTTGGTCTTCGTTCCAGCGGATGATGTCGATCTTCTCGCCGCCGAGCTCGTCGATGATGTTCTTGATACGGGTTCCGCGCACGCCGACGCACGCGCCGACGCAGTCGATCTTCGGGTCGTTCGAGGTGACGGCGATCTTGGTGCGGTAGCCCGGCTCGCGCACGAGGCGCACCGGCTGGATGATGCCGTCGGCGATCTCGGGCACTTCGAGCTCGAACAGCCGCTCGATGAAGTCGGGGTGCGTACGCGACAGGCGCACGCGCACCTTCGATCCGGCCTTCTTCACTTCGTAGACGTAGCCGCGGATACGGTCGCCGGGGTGGTAGGTCTCGCCGCGCACCTGCTCGTGCTTGGGCAAGATGCCTTCCACGCGACCGAGGTTCACGATGATGTTGTTGCCTTCGAACCGCTGAACCGTGCCGGTGATGATGGTCTTCTCGCGCGACTCGAACTCGTTGAAGATGACGTCGCTCTCGGCCTCGCGGATCTTCTGAATGATCACCTGCTTGGCCGTTTGGGCCGCGATGCGGCCGAGATCGATCGGCACGATCTGCTGGTTGTCGTCGTAGACGGTGAGGTCGCCGCTGTCGCGGTCGATCGTGATCGACAGCTCTTCCTCGGATCCGAGCTTCTTGCGCGCCGCGGTGAGCAGGGCGCTCTCGATTCCCTCGAAGAGCGTTTCTTTGTCGATGTCCTTGTCGCGGTGAATCGTGTCGATCACCCGCAGGAGTTCTTGTCCGTTCATGTCCGTGACACCACCCGTCTGAAGCCCGATCCCGCGAGGCTCGACGATGCGAGCCGGTCGCGAGACGATCGTCGCAGGACGATCATTCCTTCGCGAGACCTCGGGCGACTCTAACGCAGGCGCCCCTGGTCGCTCGCGCGGCGGCCGTGACGGATGTCCGACGACGGACCCGCGGGTCATCTCACGATCCACGCCGCCCGTGCTTGCCGTCCGCTTCGAAGCGAATCGGTGCTGCGGGCGCGCGGTGTCGGGATCTCGGCGGAGATTCCCAGGGATGCACCCAACAAAAAAAGTGGGCCAGGCCCACTTGCTCGACTTCAATGCTTAACGACTTGAAATCACAAGGTTTAACGTGGCAATCATACCTCTGCCCCCTGACCTGTCAAGCGCGATTTTCGGGGCTCCGGGGGGCACCTGGCGCCGTCATGGGACGCGATCGTCAAGTCGTTTGGCGCGGATCGTTTAGGCCTCTTCGGGCCGCGTCGTCAGTCGCCGCGGGAGCCGACTCGCGCGCGTCGGGCGAGGCGAGCGGGGTCGGTGTCCTCGTGGGCCGGGTCGGCGCTTCGGACGGGGGCCCGCAGACCGCCGATCCCTTCGACGGCGGTTTGCTACGTTTGCGCCGTCGGTGCGCTCCGTCGGGATCGCGCGACCTCCTCACGAGACCTTCCCCGTCAAATCGAGAGACCGAAGCATGACTCCCTCGCGCGGCACGAGCGGCCGATCGAAGACGACCTCCGGCGCGGGTTCCACACGCGCACGATCGAAATCGAAAGCAAAACCGAAGTCGAAGCGAGCCTCGAAGACGGCGGCCGTCTCGAAGAAACCGAACGCCAAGCGGACGCGCGCCCGAGCGAGCGCGGCGCCGGGAGCGTCCGATTCGTCGACGCGGCCCGTCGCCGGACTCGACGCGATCTTCCGGCCGCGCTCGGTCGCCGTCGTCGGCGTCTCGCGGCGGGAAGGCAACATCGGCTGGCAGATTCTCGGGAATCTCGTCGAGTCGGGCTTCGAGGG
>JAUIME010000473.1 GCA_030433195.1 bacterium | reverse complement strand
TGGCACTTCGCGACGACCGCCGCGATCGCCGCCACCGTGTTGTTCTTCGTCGGTTCGTATCTCGCGCGCGACGCCCGCGAAGTCTTCGGCAGCGACGACCCGAGCGCCATCGTCCTCGACGAAGTCGTCGGCATGTTGCTCGCGGTCGCGCTCGTGCCGCGCCCCACCCTGCCATGGGTCGTCGCCGCGTTCTTGTTGTTCCGGATCTTCGACATCTGGAAGCCCGTCCCGTGCCGTCAGCTCGAGCGCATTCACGGCGGTTACGGCGTCTTCCTGGACGACGTCGTGGCGGGTCTCTACGCCAACGGGATCCTTCACGTCGCGGCGCTCCTCATCGGTCGCTGACGCCTCTTGTAGGCGTTCGATCACTCTGCTACGATCGTCGCCTGTTACCCGCTTTCCTACCGGAGCTTACGGAATCTCGGGAAACGACTCGACTCGCGAGTCGCCGGCGCCCGATTCCGATCCGTTGGAGTCACGGCATGAAGCGAACGAAGCGCGCCGTATCGCAAGGCGTGTCGTCGGCCGGCGACGAAGCCCCAACGGCGCGCGACGACGCATCGACCGAATCCTCGTCCGGCCGATCGCTCAAGGCTTCGCGCGGCGTCACCGGGCGGACGCTCGCCTTCAAGTCGACGCTCGTTTCCACGATCACGATCGCGCTCTTGCTCGGGGTCTTCGGTTTCGTCGTCTATTCCACGAGCCAACGCGCCCTCAACCGCGAGATCGACACGCTCGGCGTGGACCTCGCACGCGCGCTCGCCGCCCCCGACGTCGCGTGGTGGCAGGCCGACCACGGATCTCTGCGCGAAGCGATCGAAGCCGTGACCGAAGCGTGGCCTCAGTACGGCACGCTCCTGTCCGAGAAGTACCGCATCCGCGTGCTCCCGAAATCGGACGCCGGATCCGACGACGCCGCCTCGACCGAACTGCGTGCACAAACCGAGGCATTCCGAGACGCGCTCGAAGCGACGATCCGCGCGAACCGTAGTCGGCTCGACGCGCTCACCCGCTTCGAGAACGACGGCCAGTCGCTCCCGTCGTTGATCGTCGATGCCTTCATCAAGTACGAGGACCGCCCCGAAAGCGTCGTTCGCGCGAACCGCGAAGCGCCCTCGTTCCGACCCCATACGACGCGGCGCTTCGTGTTCGAACACGACGGACGCTCGATCCGCACCGACGCGGAGATCATCGAAGGCGAGTTTCCCGGACTCGGCCAAGCTCGTTCGTACTCCGTGCCGATCCGCGACGACGCGGGCCGCGTGACGCATCGCGCGTTCGTGTTCCTCTCGGAACGCGGGATTCAGGCACGACTGGGAAGTCTCCTGTCGCGGATCCTCGTCCTCACGCTCGGCTTCATCGCCATCGGCGCCGTGGTGACGTTCGTCATCACCCGGCAGATGACCGCACCGCTCGGAGATCTCGTGCACGACATCGAGATCGTCTCGGGCGGCAAGCTCACGCATCGCACGATCGCGCGCTCGTCCGACGAGATCGGACTGCTCGCGAGGACCTTCGACCGGATGGTGCGAAGCCTCCACGAAGCCGAGACCGAGCGAACCGCGCACCAAGCCCTACGCCACGAAGTGGCCGTTGCCACCGAGGTGCAGAGCAAACTCCTGCCCGAGGCGCTCCCCGTCGTGCCCGGGTACGAGCTCGACGTGCTGCGCGTGACGACGGGAGAGATCGGCGGCGCGTACTACGACGTGATCGACCTGCCCGACGAGCGGCTCGGGCTCGTCATCGCGGAAGGCTCGGGACAAGGCGTGCCCGCGGCGATGACCGTCGTCATGGCGCGATCGCTGCTGCGATCGGAGGGCGACCGCACGTCGGATCCCAAGGAGATCCTGCAGCGCGCCAACGCGGCGCTGTCACGAGACATCCGCAAGGGCATGTACGTGTCGATCCTGCTGGCGGTCCTCGATCCGAAAGAGCGCGTGATCCGCGTCTGCGGGGCGGGTCGCGCGGCGTTCCAGCACTTTCATGCAACCGACGGGCACGTCGAGACGCTGGTTCCCGACGGCATCGCACTCGGCTTCGATCGCGGCCCCGTCTTCGATCGCTCGCTGCGCGTCAACGAGGTCTCGCTCGCAGAAGGCGATCGGCTCGTGCTGCACACGGGATCGCCCGCACGCGTGCGCAACGCGGCCGGCGACGAGCTCGGCGACGCGACGGGGGAAGAAGTCGTCCGCCGCGCCGCGCCGCGCGCCACGCGCGACTTCATCGCACGAGTCGGCGGCGCGCTCGATAAATACCGCTCCGGGACCGTCATCGAGGAAGACGTCATCGTCGTGACACTGCGCGTGGGCCCGAGGAACTCGCTCGGATGAACCTCTTCGATCACCTCCCCGATCCCCCCGAGACGAAGACCGCCGAGGACCCGAACGCGCTCTACGCCGACGTCGCCCTGCATCTTCCCGTGGATCGCGAGTTCCAATACCGGGTCCCCGAGGGACTGCGCGAGCGCGTGACGCTCGGGGCGCGGGTCCGCGTTCCGTTCCGCAACCGCGCGGTCACGGGGTTTTGCGTCGGACTCTCGTCGAAGAAGCAGTTCGATCGCGTGAAAGACCTCGAGGCCGTCGTCGACGATACGCCGCTGCTGTCCGATCTTCTGCTCGATCTCGCACGGTGGATCGCGAAGCGTTACGTGTGCTCGGTCGGCGAGGCGCTCGCGGCGGTGTTGCCGCTGTCGGTTCGCCGGGAACGCGCCGCTCGCACGGTTGCGTGGGTCGTGCCGGCGGCCGACACCGAAACGCTGCGCGCCGCGCGCGACGAGCGGGCCGAGTCGCGGCCCGCCCAAGCGCGCGTCCTCACGGAGATGCTCGAGGGCCCGGAGGGCATGGAAGCGAGCGCGCTGCGGCGGACGATCGGTTGCTCGGACTCTCCGCTGCGCACGCTCGCACGAGCGGGCCTCGTCGCCATCGAACAGCGCCGCGCTGCCGCGATCGAATCCGTCGCGCGTCCCACCGCGCCAAAGCGCGAGCTCGTCCTGACCGACGAGCAGCGGCGTGCCCTCGAACGCGTCCTCGCGGCGATCGAAGCACGACACGCGACCACGTTCCTCGTCCACGGAGCGACCGGCAGCGGCAAGACCGAAGTGTACTTGCGCGCCATCGAAGCCGTCGTCGCCGCCGGCCGGCAAGCCATCGTGCTCGTTCCCGAGATCTCGCTCACACCGCAGACCGTGTCGCGCTTTCGCGAACGATTCGATCGAGTCGCCGTGTTGCACAGCCACCTGACCGATGCCGACCGACGCGAGCAGTGGCGCGAGATTCGCGCCGGCAAGGCCGACGTCGTGATCGGCGCACGATCGGCCGTCTTCGCGCCGACACCGGATCTCGGACTCATCGTGATCGACGAAGAGCATGAATCGAGCTTCAAGCAGAACACGACGCCGCGCTATCACGCACGCGACGCCGCGGTCGAACGCGCCCGGCGACTCGCGATTCCGCTCTTGCTCGGATCCGCGACGCCGTCGATGGAATCGTGGCAGGCGGCCGAACGGGGCACCTACGAACGGCTCGACATGCCCCACCGCGTCGACTCGCTGGCGCTGCCGCGCGTCGAGATCGTCGATACCGCCGACGAACCGCGCGAGCACGGGCCGCCTCCGCTCATCGGACGTCGGCTGCACCTCGCCATGGAAGACGCGCTGGCCAAGCGCGAGCAGATCCTGCTGTTCCTCAACCGCCGCGGACACTCGACGTTTCTCTGCTGCACGCGATGCGGCCATGTCGTGAAGTGCTCGCGCTGCGACATCACACTCACGTTCCACCGGCGCCGCCGTCGCGCGAGTTGCCACTACTGCTCCTACGAAACCGATCCGCCGGTGCGGTGTCCGGCATGCCGAGGGCACTCCGTGCGCTACCTCGGGGCCGGCACCGAGAAGATCGAAGACGAGGTCGCATCGCGGTTCCCCGAGGCGGTCGTGGCTCGCCTCGACAGCGATACGGCGCGCAAGCGCGGCGCTCTCGAAGCGACACTCGACGACTTCCGCGATCGACGTACGGACATCCTCGTCGGAACCCAGATGATCGCCAAGGGGCTCGACTTCCCGGACGTCACCGTGGTCGGCATCATCTCGGCCGACGTGACGCTCAACCTACCCGACTTCCGTGCCGCCGAACGCACCTTCCAACTCGTCGCGCAAGTCGCGGGACGAGCCGGCCGCAGCCGCAAGGGAGGCATGGTGATCGTGCAGACACTGCAGCCGGGACACGCCTGCATCCAGCGAGCGGCTCGACATGATTTCACGGGCTTCGCGCAGGACGAGTTACCGGCGCGCGAGGAAATGCGGTATCCACCGTTCGTGAGGCTTCTGCGCATTCTCTTGCAAGGCAAGGACGAGCAGCGTGTCTCGAAGCTCGCGGGCGCCGTGCGCGCCTCGCTGGAATCGAAGCTGCGTCCCGAAAACCTGCTCGGACCGGGACCGGCACCGCTCGCGTACGTCGACCAACGCTTCCGCTACCACCTCCTCGTGAAGTCGGAAACGGGGGATACGTTCCGCGAGGTCGCCAAACGCACCCGCGAGACCTGCGCCCGAACACGTGACGTCACCGTGACTCTCGACGTCGACCCCACCGATACACTCTGAGATCCGATACACTCTGAGATCCGATACACTCTGAGCGCGATACGCTCTGAAACCAGACACGCCCGTCGATCGGCGACGCGCCGTCGGCGTCGCTCGGTCAGCGCAACTCGGA
>JAUIME010000003.1 GCA_030433195.1 bacterium | reverse complement strand
GTTCGAGATCGCGGCAAACCGTATCGCGCACGGCGTCGCGATCGAACCGGATCGGATCGCCGTCTCGATACTCCTTCGCCGCCGCCACGAAGGTCGCCTCTCGAAGCGCCTCGGGCTCGACCGGAGCGACCGTCTCGAACTCGCACCGGTCTCGAAGCAGCTTCGCGAGCCCGCGATGCAGCAAGAAGGCGGTACCCGTACCGAGGAGGTCGCGCAGCGAATCGTCGAGCTCTCGCTGCGAACCCTCCACCGCGCTCTCGAAGATCTCGATCATCGAGCCTGCGAGCGCCAGCGCGTCTTCGCACGATACGTCGACGTACTCGAGCCGCAGCTCGCCCTTGCGCAGCCGTCCGTTGACGAGATCAGCGGTAAGCACTGTGGTTCCTCCGCCGATCGCTCGTGAACTCTTCGGACGTGTCCTCGGCGACGAGCTCGTACAGGATCGCGTGCTTGCCTTCGGCCCGCCGCAAGATCCGCCCGAGACGCTGCACGTGCTCCCGCACACTCGCCGACCCCGACAGCACGACGCCGACGTTGGCCGCCGGCACGTCGACACCTTCGTTGAGTACTTTCGACGTCACGACGAACGGGTAGTCGCCGTGATTGAATCGCTCCAGGATCTGCTGGCGCTCCTTGACCTTCGTTTGATGCGTGATCGCGGGGATCAAGAAGCGACGCGAGATCCGGTAGACCGTCTCGTTGTCGCTCGTGAACACGAGCACGCGATCGCGGCGGTGGCGCACCAGCAACCGCTCGAGCGCGCGAATCTTCGCGGCCGACCCCTGCGCGATTCGCTTCTGCTCGCGATACGCCAAAAAGGCGCGACGCCCCTCGGGACTCTTCGAAGTCAAGGTCAGGAACAGCCCGAAGCCCTGCGGCGATCCGAGTCGCAGGTTGTGCCGCCGCACGAACGCTCGATAACGTTCGCGCTCCTCGAGGTAGCGCTCGCGCTCGGCATCCGACAGTCGCACCCGAAGCGTGATCGTCTCGTAATCGGCAAGGTACTCGCCCGCGAGCTCGCGAATCTCTTGGCGATACACCACGGGCCCGACGATCGACTCGAGATGACGCTCGCCGCCATCTTCACGCTCGAGCGTCGCGGTGAGCCCGAGCCGAAGCGGAGCGATCGACGTCTCCGCCGCCACACGATACGACGGCCCCGGCAAGTGATGGCATTCGTCGAACACGAGCAGTCCGTAGCGATCGCCAAGACGCTCCATGTGCAAGTAAGCGGAGTCGTACGTCGAGACCGTAACGGGACGCGGCTCGTGATATCCGCCGCCAAGAAGCCCGACATCGATTCCGAAGCCGGTCCCGAGCACCGCATACCACTGTTGCACGAGATCGAGCGTCGGGGTCATGACGAGCGTCGCACGCTTGGCGCGCATCATCGCGAGCTGCGCCACGAACGTCTTCCCGGCCCCGGTCGGCAACACGACGATCCCGCGACCGCCCCGCTCCCCCCATGCCTTCTCGGCCTCGGCCTGATGCGGAAACGGCTCGCGCTCGATCTGCAACTCGAGCGAAAGCTCTTCGTAGGCCCGCGCCTCGTCCGCGAAAGCCACCCCCGCATCCGTGAGCGCCACCACCACGTCGCGATAACGCCAGCCCGGCGCACGATACGCCTCGATCCGCGAATCCCAAACGCAACCGGGCAGCCCCAGCTCGTCGATCCGAGCCCGATCCGCCTCGAGCACGATCGTGCCCCGGTCGAACCGCAGCGTGGCCTGCGGTGCCGCCGCATCCGACGTCGCGCCGGAGCGCTCCGGCTCTCCCGATGCTGAGTCACCGGATGCCGAGCTGCCGGATGCCCCGGTTCGAGGTGTCTTCGTGTCGTCGCCCATGCGCCTCTCGCGTCCTCGGCGCCTCGCGGGCGCGCGATCCGGCACGGTACCCGACACTCCGAGCGGCGTCAATCAGCGCGCGCCCTCCCGCCAACCGCCGTCGTGAGCCAACGACCGGCGAAGACGAGCCGTTCAGCCGTCCGCGATCTCGATGAACCGGCAGACCGCATGCACCGCTCGCACTTGATCGAGGTCACGACAACGGACGCGCAACAGCTCGGGGCTCGCCACGAGCACCGCCAGGCCCATGGCCCTTGACGTCGCGACGTTGAGGCGGTTGCGGCTGAACAAGAAGTCCATTCCTCGCGGGATGTCCTCGGGGCTCGAGCTCGTCATCGAGTAGAAGACGATGGGCGCCTCTTGCCCCTGGAACTTGTCGACGGTCCCGATCCGCGCGCCATCCGGCAGCCACCGTGCGAGCTCCGCGACCTGCGCGTTGTACGGCGCCACCACGAGAATGTCGTCGACCCCGATCGGTCGCCGCTTCCCCTCGTGATCGGTCCACTCCCGTCCGATCAGCGCATCGATCTCCGCCGCGATGCATCGCGCCTCGGCCTCGGATCGCGTGCGGTTCCCCTCGTGCTCGACCCGCACGAAACGCACGCCCGTCCCCCCCGTTCCGGCACCCGCTCCCGCCAACGACTGCCGGGCACATCGCTCCTTCGATTCGAGAAGTCCCTCGTAGAACACCTCGGACGTGAACGCGCACACATCGGGATGCAGGCGCCACGTCGTGTCGAGGAACAGCCCCCGCGACGCGGGCATGACGTCATGGTCGTCCAGCACGTGTTCGAGCGCTGACACGCCCGCCCCGGGTGGATGCACGCCTTTCGACGGCTGCGCGAGCTGTTGCGGGTCGCCGAGCATGACGAGGTTCTTCGACCCGACTCCCACCGCCAGCGCGTTCGCGAGCGAGAACTGGCCGGCTTCGTCGAGGAACAGCACGTCGACCTTCGCGCGCATCCCCTCGCGCGCAAACAACCAACTCGTCCCCGCGACGAGGTCGACCTTGCCCGCGACCACGCTCGCTTCGACCTTCTTGCTGTCCTTGTCGACCTGGACGTCGCCACGCTCCGAATGGTCGTTGTCGGGCTTCGCCGCTTGCACGACCCGCGGCGCGAGCCCCTCCTCGACCGCGAACTCGACGGCCTTGTCGAGGAGGTTCGTGATGACCTTGTGACTGTTGGCCGTAATCCCGACGCGCAGCCCGGCTCGCAAGCACGCGACGATCATCTTCGCGCCCGTGTACGTCTTTCCCGCTCCCGGCGGCCCCTGGATCGGCAAGGTCGTCTCGGCAAGCTGCGTGACGAGGCGGACGGCCGCATCACTCACCGATTCCCCTTCGTTCACGAACGAATGCGGGGCGGTCTTCGCACCGATGATTCGCGGCGGCCGCGCGTAGAGCAAGTCGACCGCGGCCCGCTTCGAGTCAAGACTCGCGACGTCGACGATGCCCTTCTCGGCGGCCGTGGCAACACACTCGCCGAGGGCCATCAGCGCCCCCTGCTGGTCTTTGGTTCCGAAGGGCTTGCCTGGAATCAACGACCGCGGGTGCTTATCCGCCTTGCCTGGTCTCCGCTTCAATAACACGACCCTCGATCCGGCATCGATCTCGAGGACATTTTGACCCACGCCTGTCCTCGGATCGAGATACTTACCGGGTCGGACCTTGGTTTCTTGTGGCTCGAATCGGTACTCGAACACGATCGACTGCTTGATGCGCTCGACCTCGCGTACGAACGTGAGCCCGCCGAGGCAGTCGATGTCGTCGACGAGCTCTTCATCGGTCTTCTCGAGGCGGTCGAAGAACGCCCACCATTCGGACTTCGCCTCGCGGCGATGCCATTCGAGAAGTCGCGCCATCCGCACGCGCGCGTGGTCGTCTGCACTGCGATCCTCGGGCTCGTCGGGGACGCCGCGAAGCAACCGATCGGTAAGAGCGCGCACCTCCTCGCTCGTCGTGTCGTCTTCGTCGCCAGGCTCACGCGGCGCGGGACGCGGGATGTCACCGAACTGTTCGATCGCCTCGAGCCGTAGCCCTTCGAGCCAGTCGCGCAGCTTCCACGTCGAGACGCAGTCAACTTCGTTGTACTCGCGCAGATCGTCGAGGATCGAGTCGTCGCCGGTGTCGAGCCAACGTTCGTAGGCGACGACGCTCGACGTCGAATCGGTGATCGGATCGTCGCGCGTTTGCATGTAGAACGGCTCGAGCTTCTTGATCGAATACGACTCGACCGACGCGAGCAGCCCCTGCCGCACGACGCGATACAGATCGACGAGCACGTGCTCTCGCAGCAGGCGGTCGACCTCGTCTTCGCGTGTGCCGTGACGCGCGGCAAGCCGCTTGAGCGCCGTGTCTTCGTAGGCGGCGTAGTGGTAGACGTGCATCCCCGAATCACGGTCGAGTCGCTCGATCACGAAGTCGACGAACGCCTCGAACGCCCGCTTCTCCGCGGCTTCGTCGTGCGCCCAGAACGCACGGTAGCGCGGTTCGCCGTCGACGACTTCGACGACGCCGAGCAGATACTCGAGCCCGTCGTCGCCGACCCACGGATCGCCCTCGATGTCGAAGAAGACGTCGCCCGGTGAGGGCGCGGGCAAGCCGAGGAAGCCCGGATCGGCCGCCTTTCCCTTGCCGCGCTCTTTCGGTTCGGCGTTGGCCGGGTCGGGGCGTTCGGGCTCGAGAAACTCGTACGCCAGCTCGCCCGAGTCGTAGTACGACACTTGCAGCCTCGCCTGGCGGCGCATGCGCGCGAGCGCCGCGGTGCCGATTCCCGGAACCTCGACCTCATCGCCGAGCTCCGCCAGGGCGCGCACCGTCGAGACGCCTTGCTCGCGAAGGCAGTTCGCGTGGTCACGCGCGAGACCCGCAACGAGCGACAGGTGATCGTCGCGACGACGACGCCCCGCGCAATCGGCCGCCCATCGACAGATCGAACAATGCTCGACGGGCTCGGGGTACGTATCGGCTTCGGCGGGATCTTCGGGAGCGTTCGCGAGCCGTGCGCGAAACTCGTCGCGGACGCGTCGGTAGTACGCCATGCAGTCGCGAAGCGGGACGCGGATCGACTCGCCGTTGCCGAGCCGTAACCAAGCCGACTCGGGCAGCGTCCCCTGCAATGCCGCGAGCCAATCGGAGTATGCGCAGATCTGCAGCACGGCTTCGGGCTTGGCGCGGCGCGCGAGCTTCGCGTCGACGACCTCGTACGAGTAGTCGCCGAGCGCGGACGGCTCGGCGACGCGACAGAGGAAATCGGCGCGACCGAACTGCCCGTCGTGCGAGAACGTGGCCTGATGGATCACGTCGGCGCCCGCGCGAACCAGGCGCTCGGTTTCGGCAACCGCAAGCACGCGCGCGGCGTCGTCGAGCAGATCTTCGCCGGGCACTCGCTCCACGCGGCGCCCCGCTTTCTCGAACGCCTCGAGGACGTCGGCCTCGTGTCGATCGCCGAGGTCTGCGAGCATCTTCACCGTGTCTTCGCGCCGCGGCGGCGGCTGGATCACACGCCGCGCCGCGGCAATCTCGAGATGTGCGAGGTGCGCGCACGACAGGTAGTTGGTGAGGTCGGACGCCGTCGTGACCCAACCGTCCTCGAGAATCCGCAAGGCGAGCCTCCTGCATTCGAATCGAGTGATCCACAAGGCGGATCACGAGAATGGGGGAAGGCCGGCCGTCACCCTCCATCCAGAGGGATCAGCATGACAGATCCTGTCATGGACCGATACCGAGCTCGAGAACCGGGATCCCGCGATGCGTCACGTCACCGAGGCGTGCGACGCGTCGCCGGGGGCGTTCGCCGCGTTCGGATCCGTCGCGTCGCGCGGCGTGGCCGGGGGCGTGACGTCGACCGTCAGCCCCTCGTCGCCCGCGTCGACACGGATCGTCGCGCCGTCGACGACTTCGCCCGCGATGATCGCACGACCGACGCGCGTCTCGAGCTCGTGCTGGAGGTAGCGCTTGAGCGGCCGCGCCCCGTACACCGGATCGAACCCCGCTTCGGCGACGAACCGCTTGGCCTCGTCACTCAACTCGAGCTTCACGTCGCGATCCGCGAGACGGCCGCGCAGCTCGTCGACCAGAAGGTCCACGATCTTCGTGATCTCTTCGAGCGTCAGCGGCTTGAACAACACGAGGTCGTCGACGCGGTTCAAGAACTCCGGACGGAAGTGCGCGCGCAGATCGCGCATCACCGCATCGCGCGCCTCCTCGCGAATCTGCCCTTGGTCGTCGACGCCCTCCATGAGGTGCGGCGAGCCGATGTTCGACGTCATGATGATCACGGTGTTCTTGAAGTCGACCGTGCGCCCTTGACTGTCGGTCACGCGGCCATCGTCGAGGATCTGCAGGAGCACGTTGAAGACATCGGCGTGCGCCTTCTCGATCTCGTCGAACAAGATCACCGCATAGGGCTTCCGCCGCACGGCTTCGGTGAGCTGTCCGCCCTCTTCGTAGCCGACGTACCCCGGAGGAGCACCGATCATGCGCGACACCGCGTGCTTCTCCATGTACTCGGACATGTCGATGCGCACCATGTTCTCTTCGGTGTCGAACAGCGACGCCGCGAGCGTCTTCGCGAGCTCGGTCTTGCCGACACCCGTCGGCCCGAGGAACAAGAACGAACCGATCGGCCGTCGCGGATCCTTGATACCCGCCCGAGCGCGAATGACCGCATCCGAAACCAGGCGGACGGCCTCGTCTTGCCCGATCACGCGTTCGTGCAGCACTTCGTCGAGCTTCAACAGCTTCTCGCGCTCGCCTTCGACGAGCCGCGTCACGGGAATGCCGGTCCACTTGCTGATGATCTCGGCGATCTCCTCGTCGGAAACCTCCTCGCGCAACAGCGAACCCGTTCCCTTCTTGTCGACGAGCCGCTTCTCGGCGCGCTCGAGCTCGGCCTGCAGATCGGGAAGCTTGCCGTGGCGCAGTTCGGCGACCGCGTTCAAGTCGTACTTGCGCTCGGCCGCTTCGATCTGACGATGCACGGTTTCGATCTGCTCGCGAATGCCGCGCACTTCGTCGATCGACTGCTTCTCGGCTTCGTACTGCGCCTTCATCGAATCGGCGCGTTCGCGGACTTCGCTGATCTCCTTGCGCAGCGCATCGAGTCGCTGGCGACTCGCCTTGTCCTTTTCCTTCTCGAGCGCGGCGGCCTCGATCTCGAGCTGCATGAGCCGACGCGTCACCTCGTCGAGCTCGGCCGGCATGCTGTCGATCTCGGTGCGGATCATCGCGCACGCTTCGTCGACGAGGTCGATCGCCTTGTCAGGCAGGAATCGATCGCTGATGTAGCGATTGGAGAGGATCGACGCCGACACGAGCGCGCTGTCCTGGATCTTCACGCCGTGGTGCACCTCGAAGCGCTCCTTCAATCCGCGCAGGATCGAGATCGTGTCTTCGACGGTCGGCTGATCGACGTTCACGGGCTGGAAGCGCCGCTCGAGCGCCGCGTCCTTCTCGATGTACTTGCGGTATTCGTCGAGCGTCGTCGCGCCGATGCAGTGCAGCTCGCCGCGCGCGAGCATGGGCTTCAGCATGTTGCCGGCGTCCATCGCGCCTTCGCTCTTGCCGGCGCCGACGATCGTGTGCATCTCGTCGATGAACAGCAGGATCCGCCCTTCGGATTCCTTCACCTCGTTGAGCACGGCCTTGAGTCGTTCTTCGAACTCGCCTCGATACTTCGCGCCCGCGACGAGCGACCCCATGTCGAGCGCGAAGACGGTCTTGTCCTTCAAGCCCTCGGGCACGTCGCCGCGCACGATGCGCTGCGCGAGCCCTTCGACGATGGCCGTCTTCCCGACACCCGGCTCACCGATGAGCACGGGGTTGTTCTTCGTCTTTCGCGACAAGATGCGGATCGTGCGGCGGATCTCGGAATCGCGCCCGATGACCGGATCCATCTTGCCCTTCTGCGCCTCGGCGACGAGGTCGCGACCGTAGCGGCCGAGTGCCTCGTACGTCGCCTCGGGGTTGGCGCTCTGCACGCGCTGATGCCCACGCACGTCCGACAGCGCCTTCAAGAAGCGATCGCGCGTCACCGCGAACGTCGCGAACGCGGTTCCGGCGGGCGTTTTCTTGCCCTCGTCGATCATCGCGAGCACGGCGTGCTCGACCGAGACGTATTCGTCCTTGAGCCGCTTCGCCTCCGATTCGGCCGTCACGAGGATCTTGTTGAGCCGCTGCGTCAGGTACACCTTGCCCGGATCGACGCCGGGGCCCGACACCTTCGGGCGTCGCGAGAGCTCGCCCTCGAGATCGCCGCGAAACGCGTCGAGCGGCACGTCCATCTTCTGCAGCAAGCGCGGGATCAGCCCCTCGGGCTGCTGGACGAGCGCGAGCAACAAGTGTTCGGCATCGACCTCGAGATGGCCGCGTCGAATCGCGTCACTCTGCGCTTCTTGGAGCGCCTCCTGCATCTTCTGCGTGAGTCGATTGGGATCCATGTCAGCTTCCTCTCGGATCGAACTTCGAGACCTCTCGCAGCGACTCGAAGAGTTTGCGTTCTTCCTCGGTCAGCGTCTTCGGGACCGCGACGCGAAGCTCCACGTACAGGTCCCCGGCGCCTTCCCCTTTGCCCTTGGGCAGTCCCTTGCCGCGCAGGCGCATCTTCTGCCCGCTCTGCGAACCGGCCGGGATCGTCAGTGTCACGCTGTCGTCGAGCGTCGGCACGGTGACCTTCGCTCCGAGCGCCGCTTCCCAAGGCGTCAGCTTGAGCCGCGACGTCACGTCGTGGCCGTCGACCTCGAATCGTGCGTGCGGCGCGACCTTCACGCGCAGCAGCAAGTCGCCCGCGGCGCCGCCGCCCGGCGCGGGGCGACCCTGGCCCGCGAGTCGAATCGTCGAGCCGTCGCGCACGCCGACGGGGATCTTCACGGTGTAGTTCTTGGTGCTTCGTCCACCCGCCGCGTCGGGGCTCGCGAGCGAGATCGACTTCGATCCGCCGCGCACGACGTCTTCGAGCGAAAGCACCAGCTCGGCTTCGACCGTGGCACCCGCCGCGGCACGACGCCCGCCGGCCCCTCGGCTTCGTCCGCCGAGCCCGCCGAACAGCGACTCGAAGAACTCGCTGAATCCTCCGCCGCCGAACTCGAACGACGCGCCGCCCGCACCGCCCCCGCCGAATCCGCCCCAACCCGGCGGCGGCGTGAAGTCTTGGCCGGTCTTCCAATTCGCGCCGAGCTGATCGTAGCGCTTGCGCTTGTCGGGATCCTTGAGGACCTCGTACGCCTCGCTGATCTGCTTGAACTTCTCTTCGGCGTCGTCGGACTTCGCGACGTCGGGGTGGTACTTGCGAGCCAGACCGCGATAGGCCTTCTGGATCTCTTCCTGCGAAGCGTCGCGCTTGACGCCGAGCACTTCGTAGTAGTCCTGGAATTTTACGGTCACGTCTCGCTCTCCTCTCGTTGCGTCACGACTCGACGGCCGGCCCGTGAGAAACGCGGCCTACGTCGACGTTCTTACCATTTCGCCACTCCTGTAGTGATGCGGCCCGGCAGGTCGGGCGACGCGCCGCGTACGGCGCGCCGCCCCAGGGGTCCGAAGGAGGATCTCAGTCGTCGGTGGAAAACTCGGCGTCGATGACGTCGTCGTCACCCGTGCCCGCCGAGCGCTTGGCACCCGAGGCCGCGGCTCCGGCGCCCGCACCGGCCGTCGATTCGGACGTCCCTGCGTGCGTCTCGAGCCCCGTCGCGGCTTGTCGCAAGTCGCCGAGCAGGTTCTGCAGTTTCTCGATCGGCTCTTCCTTCTCGATCGCCTCGCGGACGTCCGCGATCAGGCCCGTGCACCGCGCCTTCTCGTGCGTCGGCACCTCGTCGCCGAGCTCGGCGAGTCGACGCTCGACCTGGTACGCCACCGAGTCGGCTTCGTTGCGCTTGTCGATCGCGTGTCGCCGCTTGCGATCTTCGCTCGCGTTCGACTCCGCGTCCTTCACCATGCGCTCGACGTCGGTCTTGTCGAGGTTCGAGCTGTCGCTGATCGTGATCGACTGCTCCTTGCCCGTGTCCTTGTCCTTCGCCGAAACGCTCACGATGCCGTTGGCGTCGATGTCGAACGAGACCTCGACCTGCGGCACACCGCGCGGCGCGGGACGAATCCCTTCGAGCTTGAAGCGCCCGATCACGCGGTTGTCATTCGACATCTCGCGTTCGCCTTGCAGCACCACCACGTCGACCGCGGGCTGGTTGTCCTCGGCAGTCGAGAAAACCTGGCTCTTCTTGGTCGGGATCGTCGTGTTGCGATCGATGATCTTCGTCATGACTCCGCCCATCGTCTCGATCCCGAGCGACAGCGGCGTCACGTCGAGCAGCAGCACGTTGTCGACGTCGCCCTTGAGCACGCCCGCCTGCACCGCGGCGCCGAGCGCGACCACTTCGTCGGGGTTCACCGACAGGTTCGGCTCCTTGCCGCCCGTGAGCTTCTTCACGAGCGCCTGCACCGCCGGGATGCGCGTCGAGCCCCCGACGAGGATGACTTCGTCGACCTTCGTCGCATCGAGCTTCGCGTCGGCGAGCGCCTGCTTCACCGGATCGAGGCAGCGCTTCACGAGTGCGTCGGCGAGCTGTTCGAACTTCGAGCGCGTCAGCGTCAGGTTCAGGTGCTTCGGACCCGACCCGTCGGCCGAGATGAACGGCAGGTTGATCTGCGTCTGCGACGAGGACGACAGCTCGCACTTGGCTCGCTCGGCGGCCTCGTGCACACGCTGCATCGCTTGCGGATCGGCGAGCAGATCGATGCCCGTGTCCTTCTTGAACTCGGACGCCATCCAGTCGACGATCACCTTGTCGAAGTCGTCGCCGCCGAGCTGGGAATCGCCCGCCGTCGAGAGCACTTCGCACACTCCGTCGCCGACTTCGAGGACCGAGACGTCGAACGTCCCGCCGCCGAGGTCGAAGACGAGGATCTTCTCGTTCGACTTCTTTTCGAGCCCGTACGCGAGCGCCGCCGCGGTCGGCTCGTTGACGATGCGCAAGACCTCGAGCCCCGCGATCTCGCCCGCGTGCTTCGTGGCCTGTCGCTGCGCGTCGTTGAAGTACGCCGGCACCGTGATCACGGCCTGCGTGACCTTCTCGCCGAGATACTGCGATGCGTCGTCGACGAGCTTGCGCAGCACTTGCGCGCCGATCTCTTCGGGCGCGACGTCCTTGCCCTGGATCGCGAACCGCACCGCGCCGTTCGGCCCGGACTTCAGCTTGTAAGCGACCGACTTCGCTTCTTCGGGCACTTCGTCGAGCTTGCGCCCCATGAATCGCTTGGCCGAAGCGACGGTCGACTCGGGGTGGATCACGGCCTGTCGCCGCGCGATCTGCCCCACGAGCCGCTCGCCTTCCGGCGTGTAGGCGACGACCGAAGGCGTGGTGCGGTGCCCTTCGGCGTTGACGATGACTTTCGCCTCGCCGCCCTCCATGACCGCGACGCACGAGTTGGTCGTGCCGAGGTCGATTCCGACTGCTTTCGCCATGGGTCCGTCTCCTTCTGTTTCTTTCTCGGACGCGGTGCGCGAGTTTCGTCTCGCGCCCGTCGCCGCGCTGGTTCGTCATCGAGCGGCCGGTTTCGATCACCCCGCCGCAACGCCCCGGATAGAACAACTCCCGTGCCGGGACGAAGCCGCACGATAAGCACCCACGAAACAGTCACTTACGCCATGACGGGCCATTTCGTCGCGCGACGCGGCGGCGCGCCCCGGTCAGAATGTCGTGACATCGAGTCGGCTCGACATTCCGCCGCGCCCCCCCCACCCGATGTCGAGCGAACGAAGTTTCGCAGGGGCAGAGGTTTAGGTGAACGAAGCACGAGCCGATGCAATCGCATGGAATTTGCTCCTGCCTTCCCGCACGGATAGAATGGCGTGCCGGCACCGCGATCCGACGTGCGACATCGAGCACGGGACGGACCCGCGCGCCGCAGGCACACGCGATACGAATCACGAGCAGCCGAGAGATGCCTCGAGGGATTCCATGCTACGCGTACGCATCCTCATGAACCGACCGGGGGCGACCGATTCGAGCCCCGACGCGCTCGCGTCGCGCGAGATCATGCGCGCGATCTTCGGCGAGCTCGGATGCCACGTCACCGAGTCGGAGCACGGCCGTCAGCAAGACGGCGCGGGCGAAGACTGTGACGTCTTTCTCGTCGACATGCGGGAGATGGCGTCGGAGCCGATGCGCGTGCTCCGCGAACTCCGCGCGCGGCAGCGTCGAGCGCACGTAATCGCGTTGACGCGCAAGGCCGAGCGCACGCTGCGCATCCAGAACATGATGCAGGCCGGCTTCGAGATGGTGATCCCCTACGATACCGGTCAGATCAAGTCGTGGATCACGATGCTCGTGCGCGATCTCGAGCGGCAGCGCCGCCGTGCACGATCGCAGGGCAACGCGCCGCGGCCGTCCGACACCGAGCGCGGTGGCACGGACGCCGGCGACTCGAGCAACCCCCGTCCGCCCCGACCCGATGCCCCCTTCTGATGCGGGCGGCCTCATGATCGCGGCGACCTCGGCCCCATGGACCGTCGCGGGGATCGTGCTGCTCGCGTTCGTCGTGCTGCTCGTCGTCGTGCTCGTGCACAAAATCCGCGACGCCGAACTCCGCGCCCAGCTCCAACGCCGGCTCGACGAGACCGAGAGGCTCAAGGATCTGAGCATCATGGCCGGCGGGCTCGCGCACGAGATTCGCCACCCCGTGAGCTCGGTGCAGTTCGCGCTCGAATCGGCCAACGCGCGCCTCGCGAAGCTCCCCGACGACGCGACGACGCGCGACCTTCGCGGCATCCTCGACGGAGTGCGCACCGACATGAAGCGCCTCGAGGAGATCACGCAGGCGTTCCTTCAGTACGCACGCCCCGAAGCACAACCGGCCGAAGACTGCGACTTGCAGCAGGCTTGCGAGTTCGTGCTACGCTTCCTCAAAATCGAAATCCGCTCGCGGGACGTGAACGTCGAGACGGACTTTCCCGAAGACTCCGTCGTCGTGCGGATCCCCGAGGTCCACTTGCGGCAAATCCTCATGAATCTCGTGCAGAACGCGACGCAGGCGTCGCCCGCGGGCGGCACCGTTCACGTGCGCGTCGTCGCCGAACGGGATCGCGCGGCGGTCGAAGTCGAAGACGCGGGAGCGGGCGTCCGCGAAGACGCGCTGCCGAACCTCTTCAAGCCGTTCTTCAGTACGAAGTCGGACGGAGTAGGACTCGGGCTCGCCTTGTCGCGGCGGCTCGCGCGCGATGCCGATGGCGATCTCACGTATCGATGCGCCGCGACCGGTGGCGCGTTGTTCACGCTCGAACTGCCGCTCTCGACCCCCGCTCCCGCGGCCGCGCGTGCGAAAGGAAACGCCGACCATGGCTGAGACCCCGCTGGTCCTGCTCGTGGAGGACGACGAGAGTCTTCGCGCGAACGTCACGCGCTATCTCGCGGACCACGACTACGAAGTCCACGGATACGCATCGGCCGAGGAAGCGCTCCCGGCGGCGGCGATTCGCCCTTATGCGATCGCGATCGTCGACTACCGCCTGCCCGGGATGGACGGCATCGAGTTCGTACGCGCGGCCAAGCGCGACGCGCCCGACCTGCCGAGCGTCATGGTCACGGCGCATGGTGACATCCAGAGCGCGGTCGAAGCGATCAAGGCCGGCGCCAAGCGTTTTCTCGAGAAGCCGGTCGATCCCGCCACGCTCCTCGAGACGATCGAAGAGCTCACCGAGCCGCGCCGCCTCAAGAACCGCATCGACGAGCTGCGCAAGGAGGTCGACGAGCGCTATGCGTTCGATCGCATCGTCGGCAACAGCCCGGCGCTGCGCGACGTCTTCGAGCGCATCAAGCTCGCCGCCCCCACCCACTCCACGATCCTCGTCACGGGTGAAACGGGCACCGGAAAGGAGCTCGTCGCGCGGGCGATCCACAAGAACAGCGATCGCAAGCAAAAGCCCTTCGTCGCCGTGAACTGCGCGGCGCTGCCGGAGTCGCTCATCGAGAGCGAGCTGTTCGGGCACGAAAAGGGAGCGTTCACGGGCGCCGCCACGCGCAAGCAGGGATACTTCGAGGCCGCGGACGGCGGCACGCTCTTCATCGACGAGATCGGCGAGCTCGCGCCCGCGTTGCAGGCGAAGATGCTTCGCGCGCTCGAGCAGCGCGTCATCACGCGCGTCGGCTCCACCTCCGAGATCCCCGTCGACGTGCGAATCGTCGCGGCGACCCACCGCGACCTCCGCACCGAAGTCCGCAAGGAACGGTTCCGTGAGGACCTCTACTATCGTCTTTCGGTCGTGACGATCGAGCTGCCGCCGCTGCGCGAGCGGCGCGGGGACATCCCGCTGCTGACCGCACATTTCTTGCGTGAATTCGCACGCGAGCACGGTCGTTCACTCACGGAGATCACCGACGAGGCCGTCGACGCGCTCGAGCACTATCCGTGGCCGGGAAACGTCCGTGAGCTTCGCAACACGCTCGAGTCGATCGTGGTCCTGTCGACGTCCGAAACGCTCGGCTTACAGGATCTTCCCGCGCATGTCCTGCGTGGCGAGTCTCCCGAGGATCTCGACGAAACGCCCGACGCGAGCCCGCCGGGGAAGCGCGTCGTCGACATGGCGCGATCGAAGAACACGTATCGCGGCATGACGCTGGCCGAGATCGAGAAAGAGGCGATCCTCGAGGCGATCGCGGCCAACGACGGCAACAAGACGCAAGCCGCCCGCGACCTGGGCATCGCCGTCCGCACGATCCAACGGAAACTCGCTCAATACGGGGACGCCGACGACGAATCCGATACCGGCACCCCTGACGATCGCAAAGCCTGACCGAGGGTCACCCCTCGAAGAAGAAAAGAAGGAGGCCGCAGATGGCCATGATGTTCCGGAACATGACCGCGATGGCATCGGGAGCCTGGCCGCTGATGACCGGGCTCGGTCTCATGTCGATCACGTTCGGACTGCTCGTGATCGCGTTTCCGACGCTGTTGATCTACCTCGTCGGCTCGCTCTTTCTGTTCGTCGGCCTGGTCTTCTTGTCGATGGGCCTGCAGATGCGACGACAACAGCGCACCGCCCCGACGGGCGACGTCTTCGAAGAGTTTCGTCGCCAGGTGTATCGAGGCGAGTGACCGCGGCGTACGGCCGCCCGCCGGATCGGATCCGGCGGGCGAACGACCGCGACCGATTCGTCACTGTGCGTTCGAGAACGCGATGCGGACCGGGTCCGACACCTTGGTGGGCATGGCCTCGCCCTCGCCATTCGACGTATTCCCTTGCGGACCGACGAACACCCACTGTCCGTAGAGGTAGTACATCTCGTCGAACGGGATCGGCGATACCGGAACCTTGCCCGGATCGAGGATCGCGTAGAACTGTCCCGTTTCCGGGTCGCGCCGGCCGCGAACGACGTAATCCGCGCCCTTGATTCCGAGAGTCGGATCGAGCGCGATGTTCATCGGATCGGTCGGCACGTAGTTGAGGTTCGCGACGAAGAACGCTCGGTATCCGCTGAGGTCTCCCTCGGACTGCGCATCGAGGCGAATCGGCTGACGCTCACCCGCCGCGAGCCGCATGATCGGCTGCTTCGGAAGCTGGCCACGCTGTGTGATCTTGCAAGTAACCTCGCTCGTCTCGAGGAGGACACTCGTGAATCGAGTCATCTCCGCCGAGTACGCGAGCCCGAGCACTTCGCTCCCGAGGCCGCCGACGGGCCACTTGATGTGGTTGTCGATGTCCTTCACGTACCGTTGGCCGTAGAGCTCGCCGTAGACCAAGATCCGCCCGGTCATGCGCCGGTCGTTGTGGGCGTCCCAGGTCACGGTATCGGGCTGCGACGTGTCGATGGCGATCCCGGTGTTCCCGTAGAGGCCGGTGCCGGTCGTGAACTGCTTGCCGCCTTCGGGGGCGAAGGGGTTGAAACCGAACACGTATCCCCAACGCTCGATCGCGACGAGCGAAGGCTGCGGAACCCACTCCGAGTTGCCGTCTTCACGCGTTTCGACGATCGTGAACGCGATGTCGGTCACCGGGTACGCCGGCTCGCCGGGAATCGACTTCTTCTCGCTGAGCGGCGCCCACGTCCACGTGTCACCACGCATCTTGATGTAGGAGTACTCGGTGAACGCGACGCACCACATGTACTTCGGCCGGCCGTTGAAGCCGTACATGATCGTGATGCCGTCGATGTTCGAACTGAACGGATAGGTCCCGGCGATATCCGAGACGATTTCTTTGTCTTGCGGATCGCTCGAATCGACCGGCATCGAAACGAAGACGAGGTTGTCCTTGTCGCCGCTCGTGGTCCACACGCGGCCGCGGAAGCGATCGACGGTGATCCCGCCGTTGTCGAGGTGTTCGATCTTCTTCACCTCGGGCAAGACCAGGTCATCGCGAACGGCGATACCGGGGGGAATCGGGTCACTCGGGACCCAACGATGATTGATCGAAAGATCGCGGAGGTGGGTGCGCGCCGTGGTGGGTGAGATCGGCGTCTGCGACATCAGCCAGGTCGTCTGCGCGAAAGTCGACCCGGCGAAGAGAGAAACGGAAGTCAACAAGAGAAGCACGACCAACGGGGGACATTGGATGAGGGTGCCGATCGGGTGCGCGGCACGCGGACGTCGTCGTCGAATCATGCTTCTTCTCCTTTGATTCTTTCTCTGCGTTACATTCCAACCTCATTTCGTGGCAGCATGGATCCCTCCGGGATCATGGAATCGATGCGCGTACCTCGAGCGCCACATGCGCTCCAGGCACGAAAAAAGGGGTGAAATCGAAAAGTCCGATTTCACCCCTTGGGTCGTTGCGTCGATTCTGTTTGAAACTGGTCACTCGAATTCGCGAAGATCGTGCCGTTCCGGCGCAGGATCGCGAATTCCCGCTTTCGGTCGTCTGAAGCCCCCTAGTACAGGGAACTCCATGATTCATGCCTATACTTGTCGGTTGCCGACACGGGCGACATTAGCGCATTCCGTCGATTCTGGACGACGCGCGTTGCATCCGCACCTCGCCCCCAACTCCACTTTGCGCTTTCGCGAAGCTGCGCGATCGCACCGAACGGCGTGACGACTCGAGCGTGACACGGCTGTGGTGAGTTTTTCGACGGGCTGCTAGAATCCTTTGCAGCGGTTGGTGTCTTGGCGGCGAGAGCTGGGGAGCTCTCGTCAACACGATCCATGACGAGTGAGGGAATGATTCGACGATGCCCGTTCGCGAACGCGTGATCGATGGTCTGCTGCTCCCCGTGATCCTGTTGCTCGGGGGGCTCGTGGCACTGCGGCTCGAGGCCGATGTCTCCAAGCGTCTCCGTTTCCCGGAGACTCCCTACTCGAGCGACGTGCCCACGACCGGTCTCGACTCCGAGGTCGCCCCGTTGGCGGATCTCGCGGCGACGGCGTCCGATCGCGTCGTGCTCGCGTTCGTCGACGGATTCGGGCTCGACCGGGTTCGTCGCTCCGAGATGCCCGAGCTGCGCGCAATCGAAGACGACGCGGCACGCGTCGACATCCTCGCGCCGGAGCCTGCCGACACGCTTCCCGTCGTCCTCTCGATGCTGACGGGAACCGATCGCGAGATCCACGGCATCGCGGCCGACTTCGCACACCCGCCGATCGACCTGCTCGCGCGCATCGACAACTTGCCGCTCGCGGTGCGTCGTGCCGGCGGTGCGGTCCGTATCGTGTCCACAGAAGGCCCCTCCGATCGCTTCGAGCTTCTACGTCCGCTCGCCCATCACGTCGTCGCACCGAACGCGAGCGCGGTTGCCGCGTCGTTCGCGCGCGGTTCACGCCTCGCGAGCCCGCAGCTCGACGTCCTGCACCTCGACGGCCGCGCGATCGCACGCACGCTCGCAAAACGGGACGACATCGACGCGCGTGACGTCGCACCGGTCGACATCGCACGCGATCTCGACGCGCAGATCGCCACGATCCATGACGCCCTCGACCCGGAGCGCGACACGCTCGCGATCGTGTTCGTCGACAGTGAGCTGCAAGTCCACGAGGCGGGCGATGCGGCGCGACCGACGTCGCACCTGCTTCTCGCCGGACATGGAGTCCTCGGCGAATCGACCGCACGCGCCCTCGCGATCGACGTGGCGCCGACGCTCGCGTTGTCGCTCGCACTGCCGGTTCCGGCGTCGAACCTCGGCGAGCCCATGGTCGGCATCCTCGATACCGACGCCTCCGCGATCGCGCCGTGGCTTGCTTCGCTCGACGAACGCCGTTCGCACTTCCGCGAAGAGCAGACGCGTCGTTTCCGCCTGGGCGACACGGCAATTCCCGCTGGGAGCGAATACCGCCTCGTTTCGGAGCGGGCGCGCCAATACCGCTCGATCATCGCGCCGCAGATCTGGATGGCGATCGTGATCGCGATCCTCTTGCTCGTCGCGGTGCCCCGCTTCGATCGCATGCTGACGATCGTGGCCGGATCCGCCGCGGCCGGCGTCGCGTGGATGGCCTGTCTCGGGTTCTTCTCAGGTCGCTTCGACCTCGCGCATCTGAGCGAACGCGGCGGCTATTCCGGCTTCGCGGGTTCGCTACTCCTCTACGGCTTCTTCGTGCTTGCGGCGGTGAGCGCCGGATCGGCGCTACTCGCGCGGCAGCGAACCGACGCGCGCGGCCCGCTCGCGCAGCGAATCCTGCTCGCGATCTTCGGGGCGAGCCTCGCGCTGTGGGCACTCGCGACGCTGTCGTGGTTGCGCTTCGCGATGCCCGCCACGGGAACGCCCGAGCTCAGTCGCTGGACGCTGACCTACGCGGCCGCCCTACGGATCCTCGTGCCCCTGTCCTTCGGCGCGATCCCCGCGACGGTGGCCCTGGCGCTGGCATTCGGCCGGGCGGAGTCCGAATCCCGAGGGCTCGAGCTCGAAGCCGGGGCCATCGGCCTCGCTGTCCGCGACGTCTGAGCCGCAGTCGGTCGTCAACCGACGTATCTGCTTTTCGACACGCGAGATGGGGCGACTTTCCCCCGTTCTCCCGCAACCCCGTTCTCACGGGAATCTTGCGGAATTCCGGCCTCAGGGGTTACACTCGCTACTTCAAAGGACATCACCCTCGCTGCAATCATACCGGGCGCCCCAGACCCGAATCCGGAGGAAATCGATGAAGTCCCTCCGACTCATCACGATCTTGGTGACGCTCGCGGCAGTCCTCGCCCTCGGCGCAGGAAACGCCGCTCACGCACAATGCATTCTCGAATCGATCGAAGCCCCGGACGGCCTCGGCAACGTCGGATTCGGGATCGAACTCTCGGTCGGCGGCGACCGCTTCGTCGTCAGCTCCCGCTTCGCGACCGGCATCGAAGAAGACACCGGAACCGTGCATTCGTATCGGCGCATCGGTAGCAACGTCGTCTTCGAGCAGTCTCTCGTGAGCCCGGTCTCGGGTGTGAGCGACCGCTTCGGCTGGTCGACCGCGATCGAAGGCGACCGCATGGTCGTCGGCGCGCCGCTCGCGAACGGCGGGCGCGGCGCCGCCTACGCCTACGCGTACCACGACGACCGCTGGGAGTTTCGCGAAACGATCACGGTCGAAGGACTCGCGGAAGGCGCCGAGTTCGGACGATCGGTCGCGCTGCGCGGGAACTACCTGCTCGTCGGTGCCCCGCGCGACCACGAAGCCGGTGCCGGCGCGGGTGCCGCGTTCGTCTTTCACTTCGACGGATACCACTGGCAGCTCGACACGAAGCTGCTCCCCGACGCGGGATCGAACGGCGGCTTCGGTTGGAACGTGGCCGTTCACGGCGATCAGGCGGCGGTCAGCGCGCACCTCGACGACGACGCCGGCCTCGACGCAGGCGCCGTCTACGTTCTGCGACGCATGAGCGGCGAATGGCGCCACGTCTCGAAGCTCACGGCCTCCGACGCGCTCGACTCGGCGTGGTTCGGTGCCGCCCTTTCGTTCACGAAGGACTTGCTGCTCGTCGGCGCCCGGAATCACGAAGGACGCGGCGCGGCCTATCTGTTCTCGCCCGTCCAAGGCGTGTGGACCGAAGAGGCTCGCTTCGAAGCGGCCGACACCGATCTCGGTGACGGCTTCGGTTCGAAGTGCGCCGTGTCACGCGATCGCGTGGTCATCACGTCCGCGAACGACCAAGGCACCGACTACGGCGTCGGCGCGACCTATCTGTTCGCGCGCCACGAAGACGGCTGGGCCGAAGAATCGAAGTTCACGATGCCCGACAGCCTCGGCGGCGACCGCTTCGGCGGCGCGGTCGCGATCACGAAGAAGATCGCGCTCGTGGCGGGCTCGTTCGACGACGGGCGCAACGGCAAGCTGTTCATCCACCACATGCAGCGCGCCGAATGCCGATGCATGGCCGGCAAGGTCAACTCGGGCGCGGGCCCGATTCGCGACGTGCTGTTCGTCAACGGTTCGACGGGCGGCAGCAGCCGCACGGTCTACGCCGATGAGGGCGAGCTGCTCACGGCCTACATCCTCGAGCCGCCGACCGGTGGGCACGGCAAGTTCGTCGTGCACGCCAACGCAGGGCTTTCCGATCGTGACGACATCAGCATCATGCCGGGGAACCTCGGGGCCGCGTGCTTCCCGCTCCTGAGCTCGCAGGGCAGCAAGCCCGTCGCGATCTGGAACAGCATCGGCCGCCAGAACGAGATCGGCGAGAGCCAGTACTTCGACGGTTCGGAGATTCCCGAACCGCGGCGCGCGCCGGCGATCCTGTTCCAGCTCAACAACGGCGACCTCGAAAACCTTCCGGCCGGGACCGTGATCACCTTCCAGGGTGCCATCGGCGACCCGGGCGCCCCCGGCGACAAGGAAGGCGCGGTCACGAACGCGGTCGTCCTCGAGGTTCGCTGATCCGAGCGAGGCTCAGTACGTGATCAGCGACTCGATGCGTCCTTCGTCGAGCCGCTTGCGTCCCTCGAGGAACGACAGCTCGATGAGGAACGCGTAGCCGACGATCTTTCCGCCGAGCTTCTTCACGAGCTTCGCCGTCGCTTCGACCGTGCCGCCCGTCGCCATGAGGTCGTCGACGATGAGCACGCGGTCACCCGCATCGAGCGCGTCCTTGTGGATCTCGATCGAGTCGCTGCCGTACTCGAGATCGTACGAGACGGTGTCGGTTTCGTGCGGGAGCTTGCCGGGCTTTCGCACCGGGACGAAGCTGATGCCGCGCTTGTACGCGAGCGCCGCCCCGAAGATGAAGCCGCGCGAATCGATCCCGACGATGCGGTCGTACGGGCTGTCGGCGAAACGCTCGTCCATCGCGTCGACCGCGGCGCGAAACGCCTCCGGATCTTGCAGCAGCGGCGTGATGTCCTTGAAGATGATCCCGGGCTTCGGGAAGTCGGGAACGTCGCGGATCCACTTCGTGAAGTCGGTCATGGCAGTCTCTTCTTTTTCGACAGGGACTCGCGGACGCTACCGACGCCCGCCGAAACGTATCGTCGTGATCACATACGCTCGGGCGCCTGCAGCCCGAGCAGCTTCAGTCCGTTGCGAAGCACCATCCGCACCACGTCGGCGAGCAGCACGCGCGCCGCACGCAGATCGGCGTCGTCGTCGAGCAGGATGCGGTGGTTTGCGTAGTACGAATTGAACTCCTCCGCAAGATCGAGCAGGTATTCGCTGATCAACGAAGGCTCGTAGTCGCGCGCGGCGTTGCGGATGCGCTGCGAGAAACTCGCCACGCGCGTCACGAGCGCGCGCTCGGCCTTCTCGCCGAGCCGCGTGAAGTCGACGTCGGCCCGCACGTCCTCGCCGTGCTTTCGCAGAATGCTGCAAATACGCGCGTGCGTGTACTGCAAGTACGGCCCGGTGCGACCGTCGAAGTTCAGCAGTTCGTTCCAATCGAACGACACGTCCTTGATGCGCCGACTCTTCAAGTCGTTGAACACGACCGCGCCGACGCCGACCTGATGCGCGACTTCGTCGGCATCTTCGAGATCGGGGTTCTTCTCGCGGATGATGTCGCGCACGAGCTGCTTGGACTTCTCGAGCACTTCTTCGAGGAAGATCACGTTGCCCTCGCGCGTCGAGAGCTTCGCGTCCTTGAAGCGGATCAGCCCGAACGGGATGTGGTGGCACCGCGGCGCCCACTCGAACTCGAGCAGCTCGATCACCTTGAACAACTGCTTGAAGTGCAGCGACTGCTCGTTGCCGACCACGTAGAGCACCTGCGCGAACTTGTACTCGCGGGCGCGGAACATCAACGCCGCGAGATCACGTGTGGCGTAGAGCGTCGCGCCGTCGGCCTTCTCGAGCAGACACGGCGGCATGCCGTAGTCTTCGAGATCGACGATGAGCGCGCCCTGGCTCTTCTTCGCGAGTCCCTTGTCTTTGATGAACTGAACGGTTTCGCCGAGCATCGGCTCGTAGAAGCTCTCGCCCGTGTACGCGTCGAAGTTGATCTCGAGATCGGCGTAGATGCGCTGGAACTCGGCGAGCGAAAGATCGCGGAAGTGCTGCCAGATGTCGCGGGCGTCGGGATCGCCGTCCTCGAGCTTCTTGAACCACGCGCGCCCTTCCTCTTCGAGCGCCGGATTCTCCTTCGCCTCCTTGTGGAAGCGAACGTACAGATCGAGCAGCTTGTGGATCGGCTTCTCGGCGAGGTCGTCCCAACTTCCCCAGTGCTTGAACGCGGCGATGAGCTTGCCGAACTGCGTGCCCCAGTCGCCGAGGTGATTGACGCCCGCGCACTCGTAACCGAGAAACTCGAAGATGTTGTAGAGCGCGTGCCCGATCGCGGTCGAACGGATGTGACCGATGTTGAACGGTTTGGCGATGTTCGGCGACGAGAAGTCGATGACGATCATGTCGCCCTGCCCGTCGCTCGACCGGCCATAGTCGATGTCTTCGCGGAACGCGCGCGAGAGCGTGTCCTCGGCGACCGTGGCTGGTTCGAGGAAGAAGTTCACGTACGGGCCCATCGCCTTGATCTCGCGAACGGCGCCGCTCGGCGCGAGCTTGCCGGCGAACTCGTTCGCCAGCGCGGCCGGGTTGGTCTTGCGCTCCTTCGCGAGCGTGAAGCACGGGAACGCGAAGTCACCCATGTCTTGCTTGGGCGGCGTGCCGAGCAAGCCTTCGACATCGTCGGCGCCGAGTCCTGTCGCGTCCGCGAGGAGCGTCACGATCTCGCCCTTGAAGCTCTCCATCCGTCTCACCTTTCCCGCGAGGATCGTCGCGACGTCGTCGCCGCGGATCCCAAAGACCGACTGCCGACGCCGCGCGTCAGCCCCAGGTCGCCCATTCGTCTTCGAGCTCGGCGAGCTCGTTGCGCGTCGACTCGAGCTTCTCGCCGAGCGCCTTCATGCGCTCCGGATCGCGATACGCTTCCTCGCCGCTCATCTCGGCGTGGATCGATTCGATGCGCTCTTCGGTCTCCATGATCTTCGTTTCGAGCTCTTCGTACGAGAACTTGCGCTTGGCCTTCGCCTTGCGCTCCGCGGCGCGCGCGTCGGCTTCCTTCGCAGACTTGCGCTTCGCGTCGTCGCGTTCGCGTTGCTTGCGCTCGTCTTCGGCGCGACGCTCGGCGGCCTCGCGCTCGGCGAGCTTCTCGGCGTAGCGCGAGTAGTTCCCGAGGAACAGCTCCACGCCGCCGTTCCCGTCGAACACGAGCAACTTCTCGACCGTGCGATCGAGCAAATAGCGGTCGTGCGACACCATGAGCAGCGTCCCGGGAAACTCGATCAACGCCTGCTCGAGCACCTGCCGCGACGACAGGTCGAGGTGGTTCGTCGGTTCGTCGAACACGAGAAAATTGCTGCCCGTAAGCGCGATCCGCGCAAGCGCGATCCGCGCGCGCTCGCCACCGCTCGCGTCGCTGACGTTCTTGAAGACCTCGTCCTCGCGAAACAAGAACGCGGCCATGAAGTTTCGCACCTCGAGATCGCTCCACTGCGGCACGATCTCGCGCAGGCTCTCGAACAACGTCTTCGAGCGATCGAGCGTTCGATGCTCCTGATCGTAGTAGCCGATCTGCACGTTCGAGCCGACCTTGACCTCGCCCTCTTCGGGTGTCTCCATGCCCTCGAGGATGCGCAACAACGTCGACTTGCCCGTACCGTTCGCGCCGATGATCCCGACGCGATCGCCGAGCGCGAGCTCGACCTCGAGATCTCGGAACAGCGTGCGATCGCCGAAGCTCTTCTGCAGCCCCTTCACGCGTAGCACGTCGTTGCCGCTGCGCCCCGTGTACTCGAACACGATGCGCGCGTCGCCTTCGCCGCTGTCGGGCGCTTCGATGCGTTCCATGCGCTCGAGCTGCTTGCGTCGGCCCTGCGCCTGCTTCGTCTTCTGCCCCGCGATGTTCTTGCGGATGAACTCCTTCTGCCGCGCGATCTCGCGTTGCTGCTCGTCGAACTCCTTCTGTTGCCGTTCGTCGCGCTCTTCGCGCTGCTGCTCGAACTCGGAGTAGTTGCCCTTGTAGGCATCGACGAGCCCGGTGCGATGTTCCCAGATCTTGATCACCGTGCGATCGAGGAAGTACCGGTCGTGCGACACGAGCAACGTCGCGCTCTTGTAGCCGCGCAGAAACTCCTCGAGCCAGCGCACGGCGTGGATGTCGAGGTAGTTGGTCGGTTCGTCGAGCACGAGCAGGTCGGGCTCTTGCAGCAGCAGCTTTGCGAGGCCGAGTCGGTTCTTCTCGCCTCCCGACAGTTTCTCGACGGGGCGATCGAAGTGCTCGGTGCGAAGGCCGAGCCCGGTCAGCGCGGCCTCGACGCGCGGCACGTACTGGTAGCCGCCCGCGTCGGTGTAGCGCTCTTGCAGCGCGGCCTGCCGCTCGACGAGCGCCGCGAGCGCGTCGTCGTCGGCCGTGCCCATCGCCTCTTCGACCTCGGCGATCTCGCGCTCGATCGCACGCAACTCCTCGAACGGTTCGAGCGCCGATTCCCAAGTGGTGAGCCCCTCGCGCACGACGGGCTGCTGCGGCAGATACCCCACGCGCAGCGACTTCTTGCGATGGAGTTGACCGCTGTCGGGCTCGAGCTCGCCCGTGATCATGCGAAGCAGCGTCGTCTTCCCGCAGCCGTTGCGGCCGATGAGTCCGATGCGTTCGCCGTCGTGAATCTCGGCGGTGACTCCGTCGAGGACCTTCTTGCCGCCGAGGTCCTTGTGCACGTCGATGAACGAGATGAGGCTCATGGGACTGAACGGAATGCGACGCGGGCAGGCCGACACGTCGGCCGCGACATACTGGAGGAGTGTCACCGGGTCCGGCGGACCGCGCGGAGGATACCAAACAGACCCCCACCCGGCCTTGCGCCGCGACACCGCCCAACCTAACCTCTTTGCAGGACTCATCGGGCGGCCCGGCATCCGCTCGACGCACCGCGAAACCCTGACCCTTCAGCGGCCCCCATGCACTGGACACGAGCCCCAATCCTGCGCCGTATCGATCTCGGCCACGGCTACTTCCTGCTCGACATCGACGAGCCCGAGATGGCGCGCGGCTTCGTCGCCGGGCAGTTCGTGATGCTCCACCGCGAGGAGGGCGACTTCCCGCTCTTGCCGCGGCCGTTCAGCGCCTGCGACCTGCTCTACGGCGATCGAGACGCGCCCGTGCTCTCGCCCGACGACGTCGCCGACGGCGCCTCGCGCGACCCGTTCGGCATGCGCCTCATGATCCACGTGATGGGCAAGGGAACCGCCTCGCTCTCGCGCATGGACCACGGCGACTCGATCGAAATCTGGGGACCGCTCGGCAACCACTTCCGCATGGACGACGCGATCGAACATGCGATCTTCATCGCGGGCGGCATCGGCCTCGCGCCGTTCCCGATCCTGTCGCGGCACCTTCGCGCGCGGCATCCGGGCCTGCAATCGGCGACGCTGCTCTACGGCGCGCGGTCCGCGCGTGACCTCATCTACCGCGACGAGCTCGAGCAGCTCGGCATCGATGTCCGCTACGCGACCGACGACGGCTCGGAAGGCCTGCACGGAACCTCGCTCGACCTCCTGCGCGACGAGCTCCGAAAGCCCGGACGCGACACCGCGATGCTCTACGGCTGCGGCCCCGAGCCGATGCTCGACGCGCTCGCGCGTTTCGCGGTCGCGGGCGGCTACCGCTGCGAGGTCTCGATGGAGCGCATGATGGGCTGCGGCGTCGGCGCGTGCCTCGCGTGCGTCGTTCCCGTCAAGGCCGACTACGCCGACGGTTACCTCTACGAAAAGACCTGCATCGACGGGCCCGTCGTCGACGTCGACCGGATGTTCCTCGCCGAGACCTGACCCGCCCATGCTCCTCGATCTCCTCACGCTCGCGTTCGGGCTCACGATGCTCGTCGTCGGTGGCGACACCCTCGTCCGCGGCGCGTCGTCGCTCGCGAGCCGTTTCGGCGTCTCGCCCGTCGTCATCGGCCTCACGGTCGTCGCGTTCGGAACCAGTGCGCCCGAGCTCGCCGTCAACCTGCAAGCCGCGCTCGGCGGCAACGGCGATCTGTCGTTCGGCAACATCATGGGGTCGAACCTCGCCAACCTCGGCCTCATCGTGGGATGCGCCGCAATCGTACGCCCGCTCGTGATCCACTCGGTCGTCGTACGCCGCGAGATGCCGATGATGCTCCTCGCGACGGTCGCCGCCGCCGTCATGGCCGCCGACCCGTGGCTGCGCGATTCGAACACCGCGATCTACAGCCGCGGCGACGGCATCGCGCTCCTCTTGTTGTTCGGCGTCTTCCTCACCTACACGGCCCGCGACGTCTTCAAGGCGCGCTCGACGGCCAAGATGATGGAAGGCATGCAAGACGACCTCGAGAAGCAGGACTTCGGCGTCCCCGCGAGCATCGGCCTCACGATCGGCGGCATGGCCGCGCTCATCTTCGGCGGCCGCATGACCGTCGACGCCGCCGAAACCATCGCCGTCGCGCTCGGCGCATCCGACGCCGTCATCGGCCTCACCGTAGTCGCGATCGGAACGAGCCTCCCCGAGCTCGTCACGGCCCTCGTCGCCACCTACCGCGGCCAAACCGACATCGCCGTCGGCAACGTCGTCGGCTCGAACCTCTTCAACCTCCTCTTCGTCTTCGCCACGACCGTGACCCTCTCCCCGGTCCGCCTCCCGCCGGGCGGCGTCGAAGACCTCGCCGCCGTCTTCGTAATCTCGATCCTCGTCTGCCTC
>JAUIME010000472.1 GCA_030433195.1 bacterium | reverse complement strand
CACGCCACGTAGCACAGATTACAGCCGATGCAGCGATCGTACTCGATCCGCGCGACACGGTGATAGTTGAGATTCAGCGTCTCCCACGCCCCCACGTTGGGAACCGCCTTGCCGACGAGATCGCCGATCGAAGCCATCCCCTTCGCGTCGAGGTAATCGGAGAGCCCTTCCTTCATCTCTTCGACGATGCGGAAGCCGTAGTGCATGATCGCGGTGCACACCTGCAGGCTCGTCGCGCCGAGCGCGAGGAACTCGGCCGCGTCACGCCACGTCGCGATCCCGCCGATCCCGGAGATCGGGAGCTGCACCTCGTCGTCGGTCGCACACGCGTGCACCATGTTGAGCGCGATGGGCTTCACGGCCGGCCCGCAGTAGCCGCCGTGCGCGCTGCGCCCTTCGACGATCGGCTCGGGCACGAACGCGTCGAGATCGACCTGCGTGATGCTGTTGATCGTGTTGATGAGCGAGATCGCATCGGCCCCGGCACGCCGCGCGGCGCGCGCGGGCTGCACGACGTCGGTGATGTTCGGCGTCAACTTCACGATCACCGGGATCTCGGCGACCTCCATGACCCAACCGACGATCGTCTCGATGACGTCCGGGTTCTGGCCGACCGCGGAGCCCATGCCGCGCTCGCACATGCCGTGCGGACAACCGAAGTTGAGCTCGACGCCGTCCGCGCCCGCGTCGACCGAGCGTTTCATGAAGTCGTGCCAGCTCTCGCGCGTGTCGGTCATGAGCGACGCGATGACGGCGTGATCCGGCCAACGCTTCTTCACCTCGGCGATCTCGCGGAAGTTCGTCTCGACCGAGCGATCGCTGATGAGCTCGATGTTGTTGAACCCGACCATGCGCACGCCCGCGACGTCCATCGACGAATACCGCGACGACGTGTTCACGATCGGCTCGCCGATCGTCTTCCAAACGACGCCGCCCCAACCGGCTTCGAACGCTCGATGCGCTTGATACGCAGTATTCGCGGGCGGCCCGGAAGCAACCCAGAAGGGATTCGGCGAGCGAATGCCGCAGAAATCGATCGCGAGGTCAGCCATGGTTCGGGCCTCCGTTGCGCTTCGCCGGCCACGGGCCGAGCGGTGTCTCCGACTCACCGACGTCGCCTCGCTGCCGCCAAGCCGCCTCGAGACGCGACACCCGCACGGGATGCGCGAGACCCGCCTCCGCCGGCGACGTCGGAACGCCCGAACGCGAGGACTGCGGCAGATTCGGGGCCGCTTCGTTCGTGAGGGCTCGATGGATGTCGCGCGCGGCGCGCTTGCCTTCGGCAACCGCATCGACGACTTCGGCTCCGCCGTTCGCCGCGTCGCCCCCGGCCCAGAGGCCCTCGACCGACGTGCGACCGGTTTCGAACTCGCGCCGGATCGCGCCGCGTTCGTCGAGCTCGAGCGAAGGCCATGGCCCGCGCAGCCCCTCGCCCGGCTTCGTCTGCCCGAGCGCGGGAATGACCATGTCGCACGCGAGTACCGACTCGCTCCCCTCGACGAACTCGAGCGTGCCCGCCGCGGTCAGACGCGTGCGCACGATCCGAATGCCCGTCACGTGGCCCGTCCCGTCGTCGAGAATCGCGATCGGTGCGGCATCGAAGACGAAGCCCGCGCCGTCGATCCTGCCGATCTCGTATTCGAAGTCGTACGCCGGCATGTCACTCTCGCCGCGGCGGTAGACGATCGTCGCCTCGCGCGCGCCGAGGCGCTTGGCCTGCGTGACCGCGTCGATCGCCGTGTTCCCGCAGCCGATGACGACGACACGCTCGCCCACCGCAACGTCGCCGAGCGGCCGAGTACGAATCGCCTCGATGAACGTGAGCGCTTCCACCACCTCGGGAAGATCCTCCCCGGGAATACCGAGTCGACGCGTGGAACCGAGCCCCACGCCGAGAAACACGGCATCGAACTCGTCGCGCAGCAACTCGGGGGAGACGTCGACGCCGACCGAAACCCCGGTGCGGATCTCGACGCCGAGACCGCGCACCATCTCGACTTCGTCGAGGCTCACGCGCGGCTTCATCTTGTAGTACGCGATGCCGTAGGTGTTGAGTCCGCCGGCCTCGGGCTTGCGCTCGAAAACCGTGACCTCGTGGCCGAGCTGCGCGAGCTCGGCGGCGCACGAAAGACCGGCCGGGCCGGCACCGACGACCGCGACGCGCTTCCCGGTCGCCTCCCGACCTCGTGCGAGCACCGCAATGTCGTTCGCGAAGACGTGATCCGTCGCGTAGCGTTGCAACCGCCCGATCGCGATCGGATCGGCCTCGCGATCGACCATCACGCAGGCGCCCTCGCATAACTCCGCCGTGGGGCATACGCGCGCGCAGCTCGCACCGAGCACGTTCGCGCGCAAGATCGTGCGTGCGGCGCCCGTCGTCTGCCCCGTCGCGATCTTGCGGATGAATGACGGAACGTCGATCCCCGTCGGACACGCGTGGATGCACGGCGCGTCGAAGCAATACAGACATCGGTTCGCTTCGGTCACCGCTTCCTGCGGCGAGAACGGCGGATCGATCTCGCGCAGATTGTGAGCCGCGGTCGCTTCGTCGATTCGCGGGCGGATCGGCATCGGTACCTCCTGGCGATCAGACCGTAGCGAATACCCGATCGAGTACGTCACAAGCGAAGTCGGCGTCGGCCCGCGTCACGCAGAACGGTGGCTTGATGCGCAAGACGTTCCCGCGCAGCCCGCCCTTGCCGATGAGCAGTCCGTGGTCCTTCGCGCCTTCGAGCACCTTGCCCGTGGCCTCGCTCGCGGGCGCACGTGTCGCGCGGTCCTCGACGAGCTCCACACCGATCATGAGTCCCATGCCTCGCACGTCGCCGATGATCGCGTGTCGGGCCGCGAGCTCGCGAAGCCGCTCGATCCAGTACGCCCCGACGTCGCGCGCGTTCTGCTGCATGCCTTCGTTCTCGATCGCCTCGAGCGTCGCCTTCGCGCACGCCATCGAGACGGGGTTTCCACCGAACGTGTTGAAGTGGATGCGCGCGGTCAGCGCTTCGGCGATCTCGCGACGAGTGACGACCGCGGCGACCGGCGCGCCGTTGCCCATGCTCTTGGCCATCGTGACGATGTCGGGCACGACGCCTTGCGCCTCGAAACCCCAGAAGTGCTCGCCCAAGCGCCCGAAGCCGGCCTGCACTTCGTCGGAGATGCAAAGACCGCCGGCCTCGCGCACGGCCGAATAGACGTTCTCGAGATAGCCCTTCGGCGGCATCACGACGCCACCCACCCCTTGCACGGGCTCGGCCACGTACGCGGCCACTCGCCCCGGCGTCGCGTAATCGATCAGCTCCTTCACATCGGCCGCGTACTTCGCGCCCGCATCCGGATCGTCGTAGCCGTACGGGCCGCGATACGGATCCGGCACGATCGCGTGATGCACGCCGAACGAATGCGGCACGTTGTATTTCCAGGTGCCGTGCGCCGTGAGCCCCATCGCCGACGCGATGCCTCCGTGGTAGGCGTTGCGAAGCGCGATCACGTCGTAGTTGCCCGTGTACAGCCGCGCCATGAGCAGCGCGAGGTCGTTCGCTTCCGACCCCGAGTTGACGAAGTAGCACACCGACAGATCGTCGGGGAGCTTCGCGGTGAGCGCCTTCGCGTACTCGGCGATCGTCGGATGCAGATAGATCGTCGTCGCGTGTTGCAGCGTCTGCACTTGTTTCTGCACCGCGTCGACCACGTGCGGATGGCAGTGCCCCGCGCTCACCGTGGCGATGCCGCCGAAGCAGTCGAGATAGCGGCGACCGGACTCGTCCCAGACGTACTGCATCTTGCCTTCGACGAGCATGATCGGCCGCTGATAGAACGTGATCAGCGACGGCGTGAGGTATTCCTGCCGCATCTTCGTCACTTCGTCGAACGACGGTCCTTGGTACGCGAGCGGGACGTGATCGGTCGGCGGGAGCTGCGGGGCATCGGCGGCGTTCGGCGATTTCGTATCGGGCTTCATGCGGTCTCCTGTGACGCTCCTCGAACGGCGGCGCCGCGCATGAGCACGGCGTACACGGCGAAAGCGATGCCGAATCCGAGGAACCACGCGTAGTGATAGAGCGAGATCCAGAAGCTCGCCACCGGCACACCGACCGCCCCGAGGAATCCCGGCACGTTGGGCGCGACCGCGACGACGAGCGCGATGATCGCGGCGGGGTTGAACCCGCCCCGATAGGAATACCATCCGTCGGCGAGGTACAGGTCGGCGAGCTCGAGGCGCGTCTTACGCACCACGAAGTAGTCGCAGATCAGAATCCCGCCGATGGGTCCGAGGAGCGCCGAGTACCCGATGAGCCACGTGAAGATGTAGCCGCTCGGGTCGGCGATCAGCTTCCACGGCATCATCGCGATGCCGACGAGTCCCGTGAGGATGCACCCTGCGCGAAGGCTGATCCGGCGCGGCGCGAGGCTCGAGAACGACGTCGCAGGAGCCACGACGTTCGCGGCCATGTTCGTGGTCAGCGTCGCGAGCGCGAGCGCGAGCATCGACACCACGAGCACCGGCGTGCTCTCGAACCGTGACAACAGCTCGACAGGATCCCAGATTTCCTTGCCGTAGATCACGAGCGTGGCGCTCGTCACGGCGACACCGATGAACGCGTAGAGCGGCATCGTCGTGTTGAGGCCGAGCAGCTGTCCGACCACTTGGTCACGCTGCGTGCGCACGGCGCGGCTGAAGTCCGGGATGTTGAGCGAAAGTGTCGCCCAGAACCCGACCATCGCGGTGAGTCCCGGGAAGAACGCCG
>JAUIME010000471.1 GCA_030433195.1 bacterium | reverse complement strand
GCGTGTTCACGCCGTCGATCCCCTGGCACTGATCGAGGGCCGCGGCTTCACAGGTGATCGTCATCGTTCCGGCGCCCTCTTCGTCGTCGTAGCCGCCGACGCGAATGAGGATCGGATCACCGACCTCGACGAACATCGACGCCTCGCTCTGCAAGTCGCAGGAGTCGTCGTTGCACGCCGCAGCCGAATCGCTGACCGGGCAGCTGAACCCGCGGTATAGCGCGAGCTTCGTGTCGTACGTGGACCCGCACAGGCTGACGGTCAGCGTACCCGTCTCCGTCGCGGTGTACCGGAACCACTTGTCTTGGTTGATCTGCTCGTCGCCGCAGCAGAACGCGCATCCGGATTCGGTGGGACCGTCGGTCGTCGCACCGGTCGTGTCGAACGCCGTGACGCCGTCGGTCACCGTGTCGGCCCCGATGCAGTCGTCGTTCGACGACTCACACGAAAGGTCGAGCGTACCCGTTCCCGATTCCGTCTGATAGCCACCGACGCGGATCAGATACGTCGAGCCGGCGTTGGCCATGAAGCTCGTCTCGGAGCGTGTGCTGTTGCAGAAGTCGTCGTTGCACGCGATCGCGCTGTTCGCGCTCGGGCACGACGAGCCCGCGTACACGGCAATCTTCGTGTCGTAGTCGGAGCTGCACAGGCTGGCCGTGACCATGCCGTTGCAACTCGCCGTGTAGCGGAACCAGATGTCTTGGTTGACCTGCTCGTCGCCGCAGCAGAATCCACAACCCGATTCGGTCGGGCCGTCGGTCGTCGCGCCGAGCGTCGAGAAGGCGTGCGAGCCGTTGCCGACCACGAATGGGCTCGTGCAGTCGTCGCCCATGATGCTCAAGCTGTCGACCGCCGCCTGCACGTTGACACGCGGGAACGTGAGCCCGGCCTTCGAATCGGTGATCGAATCGCCCGTCGACTCGAGCGCGGTGCGCACGGCCGTCGCGGAGAGGAATCCGCCGACGAACGTCGCGGCGTAGTCTTGGATGAGAGCCGCGGCACCCGCGGTGTACGGCGCCGCCGTCGACGTGCCACCGAACGTGTCCGTGTAGCCACCGCCGATCGCCGGAACCCGCGCGTTGTTCGAAGGCGCGAGCACCGACATGAAGTTCGCCGAGTTCGAGTAGCACGTGACGAGGTCGGCCGTCGTCGTGCTGTCGAAGCACGCGAAGCCCGAGCTGCAGCCGCCGTTCGAGCTACCGATGCACGAGCTCGGCGAGACGCACCAACCCGGCCCGCCGATGTTGGCATCGTACACCGCTCCGACCGAGACGACCGAGTTGATGCACGCCGGCCAACCCGTCGCGTTGCACAGGCCCTCGTTCCCGGTGGAGACGACGACCGTGACTCCCGCGTTGCGAAGCGAGTTCGCCGCATTGGTCATCGACGGCACGGCACCATCGCAGTTGCTCGTATACTCCCCGCCGCCGAAACTCGTGTTGACGACCTTGATGGGGTTGCTCGGATCGTCGTTGCGGTGCGAAAGACACCAGTCCCACGACGCGACCATGTCCGACGTCGACGCCGAACCCGAGCTCCCCGACGACATCTTGAGCGCGTACAGTCGCGCCCCCGGAGCCACGCCGCCGATGTAGTCGCCGGACCCGGGAAGATCGCCGGCCGCGACCGCCGCGACGCTCGTGCCGTGACCGTTCTGGTCGAGCGGGTTCGAGTCGTTGTCACCGTGGTCGAAACCGCCGATGACCTTCGAGTTCGGGAAGCCGCCGCCACCGAGGCGCGAGTGGTTGTAGTCGATGCCCGTGTCGCAGATCGCGATCGCGAGACCCGAGCCGTCGACCGACGAGCGCACGCCCGACGCATTCATGAGCGGAATACCCTGACGCGTGTTGGCCTCGACCTCGAAGACGGGATCGACGTGGCGCACGTTCGGATCCTCGAGCAACTCGACGAGGCCTTGCATCGTGACGGTGCCCGAGAACGCGGGCTGGTTCTCGTAGAGCCAGCGGACCTCGAACGAATCGGCCGAAAGACGCGACAACGCGTCGTTCTGCAGAAGCGAAACCTCGGCGCGCATCGCGTCTTCTTCGAACGGATCGCCCCACGCATCGAAGCCGGCGACCGCCGCGTTCTCGCGCAGCGACACGATCACACGAACACGCTCCGAACCCGAGTCGAACGCCGAGACGAGTTCTTCGGGCCGCAGCACGCGCTTGTCTTCGAGCGCGCTCGCGAGCCGCGGGTCGTCGACGTCGAACGTCCGTTCCTGCGACGTCGCCGGCCCCCCGACGGACATCGCCGCAACGACTCCCGCCGCCGCCAGCGCCATCGCACCTACCACCTTGCGGACTACCCCACTCATGACCTTCCTCCATCCCTATCGCTCGTGGCCGATCGCGCGACGCACTCCACGCGTGCGCGCCGCACCGCCCCCTCTCGGTGGGTTGCGGATCCCCCGGCCGGTTCGATGAACGAGTCTGCAAGAAAGAGCGGTAGCAGCGACTCGCACCGAACACGATCCAATGATCGATTCGAGTATACCGGGATTGCCGAGATCCGCACCGCCGAAGTCGCGAGAACCCCGTAACGAGCTTATCCCGCCGCCCGCCAAGGAGATTCACGTCCGATTCGCGCCACGATCGCTCGAGCACGTCGATCCATCCGATGCTCGAGCGGCCCGAACAGCGCGAACCCGACGTCCGACATCCGCTCGCCGAGCCCTGAAATCGGATGCTGGTCCCAAGTGTTCAGTCGATGGTATCGTTCGATTTTTGGCCGGTCGCACCCGTTGCCGGGGGATGCCGCAATGGCGAGGCGCCCCGGTCCACGGTCGGGCACGGCCGCACTCGGCACGCGGCTTCGCCCGGTGCCCCCCACGGAGATCCCTACGTCCTCGTTCGTTGCAGGTGAACCACCATGTCGACCTCTACCTCGCCTCCTCCGGCGATGCCGTTACGAAACGAGCTTCGCGCCGGCACCCGCGAGCTCCACGACGACCTCGAGCGTCGGTTGCCCGTCAGCAGGGACGCCGTCGATCTCGACGTGTACCGCGACCATCTGGCGTTCCTCTTCGGATTCCACGCGCCGCTCGAACGTCGCTTGGCGAAGTTGCCGAACTTGACGCACCAACTACCCGACCTCGAACGACGCTTCAAAGCGGACGCGTTACGGGCCGACCTTGGGCGGATCGAGCTTCCCGAAGCCGGCAACGGCGATCTTCCCGATTGCCGCTCGTGCGCTCGCGCGCTGGGAGTGCTGTACGTGCTCGAAGGCGCCGGTCGCGGCGCCAAGATCCTGCTCGGCCGATTGCGCCGTGACGGCGTGCTGCCCGGGCCTGTCGGATCTTCGTACCTCGAGGGGTACGGCGCGGACGCGGGCGCCATGTGGCAGACGCTGTGCGACGCGCTCGACGACCTCCCCGAAGCGCAACGAGACGCGGCTCGACACGCCGCCGAAGACACCTTCTCGGCCCTGATTCGTTGGTGGGAATCTTGGACGCGCCGCTGACGCCGCAGCCGCCGGCGACGCTCGAGACGTGCGCTTCCGAGCCGATCCGCATTCCCGCCGCGATCCAGCCGCACGGCGTGCTGCTCGCGGTGAAGGAAGCCGATCTCGAGATCGTCATGGCGAGCGCCAACGCCTCGAGCCTGTTCGACGGGAACGTCGTCGAGCAACGGCTCGGCGATCTGCTGAACGCCGACGCGCTGCGCGTCGTCGCGGAGACGTCGCGAGACGACGATCCTCGCGAGGCGGGCGAGGTGCGGCTGAACCCGCTCGAGGGCGACGGATGGCCCGCACGAATCCACCGCGTCGACGAACTGCTCGTGATCGAAATCTTCCATCTCGCGAGTGACTCACGAGACGCGCCCGTCGGCTACGCCGACATCCTGCGGCGCTTCGATTGCGTTCGCCGCATCGACGCGATCGATTCGCTTTGCGAAGCGGTGGCCGACGAAGTGCGCTCGCTGATCGGATTCGACCGCGTGATGATCTATCGCTTCGATCGGGACGGGCACGGGCACGTCGTGGCCGAGGCGCGCATCGCCGAGATCGAGCCGTTCCTCGGTCTGCACTATCCCGAATCGGACATCCCGGCGCAGGCGCGCGAGCTCTACGTCGAGAATCCGCTGCGCGTCATCGTCGATGCGAACTACGAACCCGTGCCGCTCGAACCCGCCGCGCGGCCCGACACCGGTGCGCCGCTCGACTTGAGCCACGCCGCGCTTCGCAGCGTGTCTCCGATCCACTGCGAATACCTGCGGAACATGGGCGTCGCCGCGTCGATGTCGATCTCGATCGTGGTCGACGGGCGGCTGTGGGGTCTGATCGCGTGCCATCACGCAACGCCACGCCAACCCGGCGCGACGAACCAGCTCGCGTGCGAGTTCCTCGCCAACGCGATGTCGGTACGCATCAGCGAGCTCGAACGCATCCATTCGCTGACGTCCAAGACGGCGGCCTATGCGGTGCAGATCCGGCTGATCGAACAGATGATCGCCGCATCGGCGTTCGCCGAAGGATTGGCCGAAGGCAAGCAGACGCTGACCGACCTGATCCCGTGCGACGGCGCCGCGATCCTCGCGAGCGGTGAGATCACCTGCATCCGCACGACACCGACGCCGGAAGAGCTCGAACAGTTGCGCGACGCCCTGGCGAGCCGAGAGACGCAAGAAGTTCTCGCGGTGAAGCGACTGTCGTCGATCTTCCCGCCCGCCGCCGATTGGGTCGAGCGATCCGCCGGGATGATCGCCGTGCCTCTCTCGTCGGACGGTCGCGATTGGCTGCTCTGG
>JAUIME010000470.1 GCA_030433195.1 bacterium | reverse complement strand
CGTCATCATGACGATGCAGTAAGAAGTCGTCTGCGTGACTCGGAAGTCAAACTTCCAATGGAAGCGGGGGCCTCGGCCCCCGCTTCTTTTTTTGTCTTCAGCCTGTCGGGTGGGATCGAGCATCCGCGAACCGTGAACGGGAACCGCTACGGATTGCCGCTCACTCGGGATCGAATGCGACGACGGCATCGACGAAGGCTTCGCGCGCGTCGAAATGCACGTTGTGCCCCGCATTGGCGAGCGTTTCGATCGCGGCGTTCGGAAAGTGTTCGCGTACCGCCGATTCGTCGGATTCGACGAAGTACGACGACTGCCCGCCCACGATGAAGACGGTCGAACCCGCGTATCGATCGCCGGGATCGAGCGGCGAGGCCCGCATGGTGTCGATGCTCGCGTAGAGCCCATCGAGTCCGCAACGCCACGCGAGACGTCCCTCTCGATCCTTCACGAGGTTCGTGAGCACGAACGCTCGCGTCGGTGCATCGGGAATCGAGCGCGCCAGCGACTGATCGACCTCGCGGCGTGATTCGAGCGAATCGAGATCCGTACGCTTCATCGCCTCGAGGACCGGGTTCCCCTTCGGATACGCTCGAGGTGCGATGTCGAGCACGAGCAATCGCGCGGCGCGCTCCGGAAACCGGCACGCCAGCCGCATCGCGACCTTGCCGCCGAGACTGTGCCCCATGAGACGAACGGACTCGATCGCACGCTCGTCGAGCCATGCGAGAACGTCCGCGACCATGTCGTCGAAGCGCGTGTCCGGCGTGTGCGGGGAATCCCCGTGATTGCGCAGATCGAGCGCGATGACGTGAAATCGGTTCGCCAACTCACGCCCCGCCGAGATCCAATTCCTCGAAGAGCCCAACAGACCGTGAAGCACGAGCAAGAGCGGCTTTCCCTCGCCGCCGAGATCTCGATGGGCGAGCGGCACGGCACGATTCGCAGCGAACTCTCGCCCGTCGTCGCTCACGCTTCGAGGATCCCGAGCTCGACGAGTTGACGCTCCGCCTGCTCCGCCCAGCCGCGATTGGCGAGCGGACTCGCGGGGCTCGGGTGCAGCACGCGGCCGATACGGCCGTCGAAATCGTCGCCGAGCGTCGCACGGGCGCGCGCCTCGGCGAACGCGCCCACACCGATGATCCACGAGGGTTCGAGCGCGTCGATCACGATGCGGAGCGAACGGTCGCAGAGCTCGTACAACGCATCCCTCTCCGCGGCGGGCAGCTTGTCGGGCGTACGGTTTCGGCCGCCCTCTTCGAGGAAACACAGCGGGCAATAGTTCGCGACGAAGAACCGCGAGAAGAACGCCGGCGCATCACCGAAACGGTCTCGCGCGAAGCCCCAAAGCCGCGCGCCACTGACCTCTTCCCTCTCGGTCGCGTAGCCGAGAACGGGGCGATTCGGATTCTCGTTCGCGGGACGACCGACCGGCTCTTCGATCTTCATCCAATCGCGCACCATCGCGACGGCGCCGAAGGGGACGCCCGTTTGCGCCATGCCGAACGGACCCGGATTCATACCCAGGAAGACGACTTCCTTCGGCCCCGCGCCGAAGCGCTCCAGGTACGCACGATGCGACTTCCAGGCGTACTCGAGCGGGTTGTAGACGTGTGTCACGGGAGCGGCGAACTGCAAGTCGCTCATCGCGCGGGCGATCCGCTGCACTTCCCGAATCCAACTCGTCTTCGTCGAACCTGCTGCCACGAAACCCGCCTTTCGCTTCCATCCCGTGCGCTTCTTTGCGAGTCGAGGTCGTCGCTCGGACCCGCGTTTTCGGAGCGCTACACCATAGCTCGGCGTTTCGGGCTTCGCGAGTCGGCCATCGCCGGGGACAGGCCCCCCGCCGCGCCGCGCGGAACGGCTCGATCGGTCGCAGCGAACGCATCGCAGGCCTGGTAGACTGTGCCCCTCTCGAACCGCGGGCTCGGCGAGTCTCGCGGATCCGTCGCGCGTGATTCGAACCTCGGCAGGAGACGGTACCTTGAAGAAGAGTCGTTTTCCGGACTCCCTCGTCCTGATCTTCGGAATGATCTTCCTGGCCCAGGTCGCGACCTGGATGCTTCCTGCGGGCGCGTTCGAGTACAAGAAGGACGACGAGGGCGCGGCCACGAGAGCCATCGTTCCCGGCAGCTACAAGCCCGTCATCACGGAGAGCGAAGCCGCCGAACGCAAGGCGGACGATCCCGCGCTCACCGACGAGGGAATCTCCGAGCGCTTCCGCGTCGTCGCGGACGGCGAAGCGCCCCGGCTCCCTTGGTACGCCTTCCTGACCAAAGTGCTCAAAGGAATGCAGGAAGCGGGCGACATCATCTTCTTCGTATTCCTCGTCGGGGGCGTGATCGGAGTCCTCAAAGCCACCGGCGCCTTCGATGCGCTGATCGGCACCGCGATCCGCTCCGCGAAGGGAAGCTCCGTGCTGCTCGTGGCCGGGATGATCACGCTGTTCGCGGTCGGCTCGTCGACGATCGGGATGGCCGAGGAGTACATGCCCTTCATCCCCGTCCTCGTGACGATGTGCATCGCGCTCGGCATGGACGCGATCGTGGCCGTGGGCATCGTCTACATCGGCGCCGGCATCGGCTACGGGTGCGCGGCAATCAACCCCTTCACGGTCCTCATCGCGCAGAACATCGCCGGCCTCGAACCCACTTCCGGCCAGGGATTCCGCTGGATCTTGCTCGTCGTCTGCCTCGCCGTCGGGATCCAACACATCTTGCGATACGTCCATCGAATCCAGAAGGACCCGTCGCGAAGTCTCGTGCGCGACATCGACTACTCCACGGGGTACGAAATGCCCGAGGACACGCGCTTCACGTCGGCGCGATGTGCGGTTCTCCTGACGTTCGCTGCGGGGGTCGCGCTCTTCGTCTGGGGCGTCGCGGTGCACGGGTGGTACCTCGAAGAGTTGGCGGGGGTCTTTCTCGGGATCATGCTCATCGCGGCGTTGATCGCTCGTTTTTCCCCCAACCGCGTCGCGCGCGACTTCTGTTCGGGCGCGGCCGAGCTCACGACCGCCGCGCTCCTCATCGGCTTCGCACGCACGATCCAAGTCGTTCTCGACGACGGCATGGTCACGCACACGATCGTGCACGGCGTCGCGTCGGCGCTCGACGGGTTCGCGCCCGCCGTGGCCGCGAGCGGCATGCTCTTCGTCCAGTCTGCGTGCAACTTCCTGATCCCGTCGGGTAGCGGGCAAGCGTACGTCACCATGCCGATCATGGCGCCGCTCGCCGACTTGCTCGGAGTCTCGCGACAGACGGCCGTGCTCGCGTACCAGTTCGGCGACGGATTCATGAACATGGTCGTGCCGACGAACGCGCTCTTGATGGGCATGCTCGGGCTCGGTCGCATCCCGTATCAACGCTGGCTGCGCTTCATCGTGCCCCTGATCCTCGAGATCTACATCGTCGCGATCATCGCTCTCACGATCGCCGTCAAGATCCAGTACTGAGGCTCCGGCCGCCGAGAGCCGCGAATTAAGGCGCCGCAAACCATTTCCAAGTAGCGACTTGAACTGACCGACCAGTCAGTCGACTTGCATTCCCCCGCCGGGATCCCTAGGCTCCCGAGATGCCTACGACTTCCGACACACGAGACCGGATCACCGATGCGGCGACCCGATGCTTCAAGCGCCACGGGTTCTCCGCTTCGAGGATCGCCGACATCGCCACCGAGGCGGGTACCGGCAAAGGGACCGTCTACGAGTACTTCCGATCGAAGGAAGACCTGCTGCTCGCATCGTGCTTGCGCGCCTGCCGGCAAGGCGAGGCCGAGATCGAGACACTTCTCGAGCGCCTGCGCGACGATGCTTCGACGCCTCCCGTTCTCCTCGCGCACGAAACGCTTCGCACCGTCTTGACGGTGCACCTCGCGCGCAGCCGCGACGACCAGCGCCTGTTCAGCGAACTGTCGACGGTGGCCGCGACGAATCACGAACTCGCCAAGCGCATGGCCGGCGAATTTCACCGCAAGCTCGAGCAGTGGCGTGAACTCAGCCGCACGCTGTACGAGCGAGCGCGCGACTCCGGCGACTTTCGCGACATCGAGGATCCCGATGCGGTGGCGCGCTTGCTCGTCGCGCTCGTCGACGGCGTGATCTGGCAGAGCCTCATCGCACCGGACCGACCCGAAGAAGAGATTGCCCAACGCATCACGGACACGGCGATGCGCATGTTGCTCGCCGAACCCGAACGACTGGAGGAGTACCTCGCATGAAGCTCCGCGACCTCGCGGCATCCGTCGTCGATCGACCGACACCGGCCTGCTGCGGCCGGATGGGCACGACGACCGTCGCTCTCGCACTCACGGCCCTCGTGTTCGCCGGCATCCCGAAGCCGACCGAGGCGACCCCCCCGAGCTCGCTCACCGACGCGACGGTTCCCGAGCAATGGACTCCCGCAGATCACCCCGCGATGCTCGAGCGCGTCATCACGGCCTTCACCGAGCCCTCGCGAACGCTCGCGGTCTCTCCCGAGTTCGCGGGTCGAGTCGTCTCGATCGAACCCGAAGCCGGTGACCGCATCGACGGAGCGCCCGGTGACTTTACGGTCGTCGCAAGACTCGACGACCGCTTCGCGAAGCTCGCGCGCGACCGCGCAGCGAGCGCGCTCGAACGGACGCGGCGCGACGAAGCGACGGCGCAGGACCGCCTCGCCATCGCCAAGCGGGAACATCGCTATCGCCTGCTCGAAGTCGACCGCATCCGAGAGCTCGCGAGCCGGGGCAAGGTCCCCACGAGCGAACTCGATGCGGTGACG
>JAUIME010000469.1 GCA_030433195.1 bacterium | reverse complement strand
TTGATCTCGGTCACCGCGGCCTCTTCGGGACTCACGTCGATCTGCTCGCGGATCGCACGGAGGCTCCCCGCGTCATCGCGGAGGATGCGTCCGTATCCGGTCGGATTGTCCACGTGCGTCGTCACGACGGTCAGTCGATTCCCGCTCTCGCGGTGTGCCTCGAGGAGATCACGCAAACCGGCGGCCCGGATGAGTGGGACATCGCCGTAGAGCAACAAGAGCGTCTGGGCGGCATCGCCGACCGCTTCGCGCGCCACGGCCAAGGCATGGCCCGTACCGGCTTGCGGTTCTTGCACGACCCAGACGAGATCGTCATCGGGAAACGCCTCGAGGACGCGGTCACGATCGTGCCCGACGACGACGAGGATGCGACTCGCCCCGGCCTCGCGCGCGGCATCGATGACATGACGCAGCATCGACCGACCGCATAACTCGTGGAGCACCTTGGGGCGCTCCGAGTTCATCCGCGTGCCCTTGCCCGCGGCGAGAATGACCGCGGTCGTCGCGTGGGCGATTTTCGCGTCAGGATCTCGGGAGGAAGTCATGCCGCCTTCGCTGCCGCTCGCAGCCGAAACCGAGGGCCCCGGCGGGGCGCAAAAAGGCTTAAAACTAGCATCTCGAAGTCAGAAAGCAACGATTTTTTGGGGCCTCCCGAGCCTCGACGGAACGCCCCCGATGCCCCCGAATCCGCCTCAGTTCGCCTTGTTCGTGCTGCTGTCCAGATACCCGAGCCCCCTGAGCTTCTCGAGTAGCTCCGGTGAGAGGTTCGAGACGTCGATTCCCCCCAGCACGCCGCCCCCCTCGGGCTGGGCGAACGGACTCTCGAGCTCGATCACGACGCGAGGAGCGCGCGAAGCCGTCCAAGGATCGGCGGCCGTCTCCCCTGCGCCCGGCCGCGGATCGGCGTCGGTGCTGTCGCGGGTCAACCGGAAGCGCGGCGAGTAGAGATGCGGTGCGTACCGCACCCCCGGCGCCGAGCGAACCCCCTGACCGAGACCGACTTCAGCGGGCGGCGCCGCCTCGTCCGCGATCCGGAAGTCGGCGAGCACGTCGACCGTGCCGCGATCGAGGACGAGTTCCAGCCGCGCCTCCTCCGCTTTGCCGACGATCTGCAGGCGCTCGGCGGAATCGCGGATCACGGCCGCATCGGACGGCTCGATTCGACAACTCTCGACTCGCTCGCCGAAGATCCGAATCTCGAACGCCGGAACCGATCGCTCGCGCGCGATCCGCGCCACGTCGGGATCGACGTCGACGTCGATCGAGAGGACCGTCCGGCCGCCGTCCCCTTCCTCGGCGGTCACGCGGATCATCGCGTCCGACGGCGCATCGCCGCCGGGAGCTTCGGGATCCACGTAGAGGACGGACCGGAAGATCGTGCGGCCCGAGTCGTGCCCGTCGAACCGGAGTTCCTCGAGCCGGACCGGTACCCCGTCGACCTCGAAGCTCACCCCGAGCGCCGCCGTCCAGTCCGCCTCGATCAGGATTTCGTCCGCGTCGTGGCTCTCGGCACTCTCGGCTTCACCCGCCTCGGCCGCGACGCCGTCCACGCGGCACTCGAACGTGACGACGTCGCCGTTCCGCTCGTAGGTGTCGTCGCCTTCGAACGTGAGCGACATGTCCTCCACGACCTCGCAACGCAACGTGCGAAGAACCCCCTTCACGCGATGCGGCTCGCCATCCGCCGATCGGACCCGCACTCGGATCGGAATCCGTCCCATGAACTCGTGCAGCGCGGTCTTCAGCTCTTCGAACGCCTGCGGGTGCTCGTCGCGCAGGTCGCGCGTCTCGGCCGGATCGCTCTCGATGTCGTAGAACTCGAAGCTCTCGTCTCGCGAGACCTGCGGCTGCAGACGATACGCGAGCTTGTAGCGTCCACGCCGGACGATCTTCTCCTTCTGGTACGCGCCCTCGCTGAACACCATGCGATCCTCGGGCCCCGTTCCTTCGAGCCAGGGCAAGAGGCTCACGCCCTCGACGCGATCGGGAACTCCCGTGACTCCCGCGAGCTCGAGACAGGTCGGCAGCAGATCCACCGTCTGGACCGGCACGTCGACAATCCGCCCTTCGACCTGCCCGGGCATGCGCACGAGCAGCGGTGGCTCGGAGACCGGCCCGTAGAGTCGCTGGTGATTCGCGAAGTAGTCGCGCTCGCCGAGATTCTCGCCGTGGTCCGACGTGAAGATCACGACGCTATTCTCGAGCATGCCGCGTTCGTCGAGCGCTTCGAGCACGCGCCCCACGTGTTCGTCGAGGTAGTTCACTTCGCCCGTGTACTGATGGCGGAAGAACTCGCGCTCCCGCTCGTCGAACGCCTCCTTCTTCGTGGACGGAGGCGCGTCGGGAGCGGTCGAGTCGTCGAAGGCTCTCCACGAATCGAGGAACATCGCGTCACGCGGCGTCTCGGGAACGTACGGCCAATGCGGGTCCATGTAGTGCAGCCAAGCGAAGACGCGAGAATCGCCGGAGGCCTCCTCGGCGCGCATCCGATCCAGCGCTCCGAGGAAGCGCTCGTTCGTCAACGCGGCGGGCTGCTTCTCGAACTCGTCGCCGCAGTCGATGTAGACGTCGAACCCTTGGCGCAGTCCCGACGCGTCACCGTCGATGACGAGCGAACTCACGGCCGCGATCGTGAGGTAGCCGGCGTCTTCGAGCGACTCCGAAAGCGTTTCGAAGCCGCCGTCGAGCGTGTACCCGAGGAACGACAGCCCTTGCACCTTGTGCGTGCGCAGGAACGTGCCCGTGTGCATCGACGCGAACGACACGTTGGTGTTGTTCGACGCGCTCACGAAGTTCGGGAAGTGGTACGACTCGCGAGCAAGCCGGTCCAAGACGGGCGTTCGGGATCGGATCGCGCCGTAGCTGCCGAGCCGGTCCTTGCGCAGCGTGTCCGCCGTGATGAGGATGATGTGCGGTCGCTTCGCGACGGCGTCGCGTCGGCTGCCCAAGAGGATCAACGCCACGAGTCCGACGACGGCGGCCAGGGCCGTGATCGTCCAGAACGTGCTGCGGGAGGCAGTCTGCCGCGGGGTCATGGGATGAGGACTCGCGAGGGATAGCGTTCGAGGCGTCGAGCGCGGATTATATCACGACGCGGTCGCGCCGACTCGCACGACGCGGTCGCGACGACCGAAGCCGCGCCGGACGCCGCGGTCCCTTCTCAGAGCTCCGTCGTCGCCGCGAGTCGGAACGAGGTCCCCGGCACTCCGACGTCGAGCGACGACTCTCCCTGCTCGTCGCTCGGCTGATACCAATCGACTCGGATTCCGAGGCTTTCCTCGTTGCCGGGCGCGGTGCGCTCGAGGAACACGAGGCCCTTGAAGTTCTCGCGGAAGAGCTTCCGACTGACGGCGTCCTTCTTGCGATCGAGGAACTCGGATGCCTGGTGCAGCGCCTCCTGCGGCGAGTCGGCTTCGAGACATCCGACGATGCCCATCCCGGTCGATGCCGCACGGACGACGGCCTCCATGACGCCGGGCCCCGCGAGCCCGTCGAGCGCGATCATGTCGGGATGCTGTCCGAGACAGATGCGCAGTGTCTCGGCCAGTTCGACGCTTCCCTTCGGCTGCTGCCGCTGAAGCACGAGTCCCGTCGTGTTCTCGAAGATGAACTCGCGCGTCTTCGACAGCAAGAAGACGAGCGACCCGCGCGTCTCGGCTCGCATGCGAATGAGACTCGCGAGCATGCGCGACTTCCCCGACGACGGCCCGCCCGCGATGAGCAGGAATCCGCGATCGAGCGCGGCGGTCTCTTCGGCGAACGCCGGTGTCTCCTCGAGCGGTCCGAAGAGATCGGGCACCTTGTGCAGCAGGTGCGCGGCGATCATCTTCTTGGGGCCCTCCCCCGTGATCTGCAAACGCGCTGGCGCCGCCTGTCCCACTTCGACCAAGATCTCGATCGAACGCTCGGCGCGCAGCGTGTCCTGCTGCTGCCGGTCCAACACCGAGCGTACGAAGCGATCGATGGACGCCGGGTCGACGCGCGGCCCGTCGAGATTCGCGACGGCTCCGCCCTGCTTCAGCTTCGGTTTGAGGCCCGGAATGAGGAAGATCGAATCGCCGGACTTCGGCGTCAGCCGCTTCAACCACGTCTCGACGCTCGAGCCTCGCGGCGCGATGCGGCCGCCGCCCTTGATCTCGGGCATCACGCGCTTGGCGATCTCCGCGAAGCACTCGCGGATCTGCTCCATGTGCTGTTCTTGGAGATTCCGCGCGACCGTGCGGCCTCGCGGGCGCGCCGTACGTCGGTCCTTCTGCGCTTCGTCGAGCTGACGCGCCACCTCGAACAGCAGGTTCTCGGTCGAGACCGTGATGTTCTCGCCCGGCGGAGCTTTGTCGAAGTCGAAGTCGAACGTGCCCTCGCGCCACACGAACACCTGCAGCGCGGCTTGCAGCCCCTGCAGGAACTGGTCGTCGAGAACGTAGACGACCTGTCCGTCCTTGAAGTACACGTAGCCGACGCGCTTGCCGGAGCGGACCGTGAGCAGACCCGTCTTCCGGCTCATCATCATCGTCTGCGCGATGTCGACGAGACCGAACTGACCGAGGTCCCCGGTGAAGACGGAGCGATCGCTCGGACGAGGCGGCGACGGGGTCGGCGCGCTCGGCAGCTTGTCTCGCTTCCTCTTCCTGGCCAGTTTGCCTCTCATCCTCATGCTCCGGCGACGACCGTGTGCTCTCGTTGGCTCGCGACCGGCAGGTACTGCCGGAAGTTCGCCTTGTTGATCGCGTGGGCGTACGCCTCTTCGGGCTCGACCTTCTGAC
>JAUIME010000468.1 GCA_030433195.1 bacterium | reverse complement strand
AGGTCGGGTTGCGGGCGTGTTTCGAGCAGTCGAAGCATCATGCGCTCGTAGGACCGTTGCGCGCAGTAGGCGAACTTCAACACGCTGAGTCCGTGTCCGTGCTGCGGTTTCCGAAACGCGAGCATCTGCTCTTGTTCTTGCGGCGTCAGCGAGGCAAGCTCGGCGATCTCGTTCATCGGCGGCTCGTCCGGATCGACGACGAGCGCACGCATCTCGGGGATGAGCTCGGCGGGATATGCGACACCCGCGGTGCGCGCCGCGTCGTTCCACTCCGCAAAGCGCGTCCTCGCCATCCGATCGCTGATCATCCAGCCTTCGACCGGCTCGGCCGGCCACGTCGCCCAAAAGCCTGCCCAACCGTTGCGCAGCCCGAAATCCGACGTGATCTCCCAGAGCGCGAGGCGGTCGCGATCCGACGACCGCACGAGGTGATCGTCGACCCGGAAGTCGTCGATGCCGTGCGCGTCGCGGTGGGCTCCGGTCACGATCGTCGTCCAGAGCGCGGGGGACTTCATCGGCACGCGCGATCGAAGCGCACCGCGCGTACCGCGCTCGAGCAACGATTCGATGTGCGGCAGCTGTCCGGCCGTGGCCATCGGCCCGACGAGGTCGAACGTGGCGCCATCGATACCGACGAGCAGCACCTGAAACCCGGTCCCTTCGGTTTCGGTGAGCACGTTCTGCGGATCGTTGGCCGAGCCGATCGCTGGCGAGTCGGGCCCGGGCGATTCGGATCCGCCGCAGCCGGCCACGAGTAGGACCAGCAGCGCACAAGCCCAGACGGAGGCGGTCGTGCAGGAACGAAAGCGCGCGGCGAGCGCGCGCTCGTAGAGCGAATGCATGGATCTCTCCGGCCGAGGTCGCGTTGCGCGGGCCCCGGCTTCCTTTTCCAGGAGGTTCGGTCGGACGTCTTCTCAGAGGCCATCGTATGCGATGAGGAGGGAGGGGTCCAGGCCGGGCCCCCGTGGAGAGGGTGCGCGCGTGTCGTGTCGCCGCGCCGACGGGTGACGTCGGTGAGGAGTTTGCTCAGCGGATGTAGCCGAGGACCTCGAGCTGGTGTCGTGTCGTTTCGTCGAGCATGGGGCGGTCGTCGCCATCGAGCACGAACTGGGTGGCGAGCGGGGCGCTCTTCTCGCGCACCGCGGTGTATTCGTCGAGCAGGGCCTCCACGATGTCGGGATGGTCGGCCGAGCGGTCGTCGAGACCGTCAGGATCGGCTTCGACGTGGAACAGTCCGCTGTGTTTCGTGCCGCCGTTCAGATGATGTACGAGGCGCCACGGCCCGCGCCGGATCGCCGCGAACGCACGCTTCTCGGCGACGCGGACGCGATCGCGATCGACGGTGGCGGGTTCGCCCATCGCAGGAAAGAGATCGTGCCCTTGGAACGTGAACGGCGGCTCGGCGTCGACGGCGGAATACACGGTCGGCATGACATCGAGCAACTCGACCGGGGCATCGATCCGGCGGGGTTCGACCCCGGGGATCTTCGCGATGAGCGGGACGCGAAGCTCCCACTCCGAGAATCGCCCGTGGCCGTAGCGGTCGCCCTCGCCGAGCGCTTCGCCGTGATCCGAGAGGAACACGATCATCGTCTCGTCGTAGATGCCGAGTTCCTTCAACCGGGCGACGAGGCGTCCGATGTACGCGTCGACGTAGGCCACTTCCGCGGCGTACAGGCTTCGCACGTAGCGCGTGTCCGGCTCGTCGAGATCTCGGGATTCGAAGTCCTTGCCGCAACTGTCGCGTGCGTCGAGCGCGCCTGCGTACCAAGCGGTGTGGGCTTCGCGGTAGGGCTCGGGGGGCACGTAGGGGCAATGGGTCTGGTAGGTGTGCAAGAAGAGGAAGAAGGGCTTCGCATGATGTTCGTCGAGCCATGCGGTGGCGGCGGCTTCGAGCGGTACGATGTGTCGCTTCTCGGCGCGGTCGCCGCCGTGCTCGTTCTGCCAGAAGTCGTCGAAGCCGCGTCGAAATCCGTGGTTTCGACCGAGTTGGCCGCCGCCGACGAACGCGGCCGTACGTAGGCCTTGCTGCCGCAGCGCTTCGATCGGTGATTCGATGCTCTCCTCGGGGACCGACCACGCGAAGGTCTGGTGTACGTGGGGATACACCGAGTACAGGATCGACTTGTGCGAAGGGGTGGTCGTCGGAGCTTGAGCCATCGCGTCCGTGAAGACGACGCTCTCGGCCGCCAGGGCATCGAGTGACGGTGTCCACGTGACGGAGTCGTCGTAGCAGCCGACGAAGTCGGCTCGCAGCGTGTCGATCGAGATCAGCACGACGCGCTCGATCGGATGGCGCTGCGATTCGGTAGTGACCTCTCGGCGCGTGCAGCCGGCACCGAGCCCGAGGGCGATCAGGCCGAGGAGGACGAGGGGGAGCGCGAGCCGGGAAGCGAGCGACCGATTCGCGCGCAGCGGGCTGGCGGACGCGATGTCGCGTGTCGACTTCATGAGGTTTTCTCGCGTCGAGAGGCCTCGGTTCCGAGACGTTCCAGGAGGCGGTCGCGGACTTCCGACGGAATCGCGCCGGTCGAAGCGATCTCGCGGCAGGCGTCTTGGGTGAGGTCGAGGGTCGCGAACACGGTTCGGCAACGGTCGCAGATCACGGACGTGTCGAACGGGACGCCGCGGTCGAGGGCTTCTTGTTTGGCGTCGAGCAAGTCGAGGCACGTCTGCTCGGGGTAGGCCGGCGGAGGGACGGGATCGGCGGTTCGAGGCAACCCGGCATCGACGGCGGCCCGGAGCTTGAGGCGGGCTCGGTGCACGCGGCTTCTCACGGTGCCTTCTTCGAGCCCGAGGACGTCGGCGACTTCGCGCACGCTGAAGCCGACGATCTCCTTGAGCACCATCGGGACGCGGAAATCCTCGGGAAGCGCCGCGATCGCGGTCTCGATACGTTCGCGTGCTTCGCGTCGGATCTGCGTTTGGAGCGCGTCGTCTTCGGCGCTCGGGAGTGCGGCAATCCGCGGCTCGTCGAACGGTAGGAGGTCGTTCAGGGAACCGATCGTCTCGGGTTCCCCGGAGCGCTTGCGTTGCCGGCGCTGGCACGCGCGCGCCGCGATGCGATACAGCCACGTCTTCTCGCTGGCGTCGCCACGGAACGTGGCCCAGGACCGGAACGCTTGCAGAAAGACCTCTTGGACGAGGTCTTCGGCTTCCTCGCGGTTGCCGCAGAATCGAAGGGCGAGTTGGAAAAGCTGCCCGCCGTGTTCTTCGACCATGCGTTGCAGCGCCGCCTCACCCGCGCCGTGACCGGGCACATCGTCTCGATGGATCTCCATATCGCGATTCTAGCCTCACCGGGCCGAGGAGCAAAGCGGTGGAAACCGGGGTGGGCTCCGAGAGCCTTCGTGTTCGGATAAATGAACGTCCGCGGGGTCGTCGTCGATCCAAGTCGACATTCGCGGTGCCGAACGAGACCGGTGAGGTCTCGCAATCGTCGACACAAGTCCCGAGCGAAGAGCGCCTTGGGAGTCGACAACCATCTCGACTCGCATTTCGGCCCGAGACTTGCCTCTAGGGGCTCTCACGTCGTGTTTCACGATTCGAAACCGACGTACGCCACGCGAAATCTGTGACGCGTGTGCTTCGTGCTCGAGGTCGTGGAGGCCTCGCCCCTATGGATCGCTTGCCTTGGAGATGATGAGCGATGAAGAAGATGATCGGCCTTTTGGCCTTGGTGATGCTCGCTGCGATGTCGCAGGCCGCGTTCGCGCAGCCGGCGCACCTGCAGCCCGGTTCCGTTCTCGTGTTTCCGCTCTACGATTCCGCGCCCGGCGCCGGAACCGTGATCTGCGTGACGAACCTGAACGACAGTGAGATCTACTGCCCGGACTCGGACTACCGAGAGGGCGACATCATGGTTCACTTTCAGTACATCGACGGCACGACGTGGCAGGAGTTCGACCGCTTCGAGTTCCTGACCCCCGGCGACACGACGTGCGTCATCGCCGACCAGCACAACCCGGAAGAGAACGCCGGTTTCGTGGTCGTCAGCGCGGTCGACGCGCAGAACATGGACCGCCGCGTCGACTTCGATCACCTCGTCGGCTCGTGCATCGTGGTGCAGTCGGGTCTCAACTTCCTCTGGTCGTACACGCCGTACTCCTTCCGCGCGATCGCGGATTCGTCGGATGCGTGCGATCTCGACAGCACGGACGCCGATGACGACGGTGCGATCGACTTCGACGGCGCCGAGTACGATCTTTTCCCGCGTCAGCTCTTCATCGATTCGTTCTTCGAAGAGACCGGGAACTTCGAGAACCAGCTCACGCTGCTCACGACGGCGGGTGCCGACTACGAAGTCGAAGCGAACTTCTTCTTCTGGAACAACATCGAAGAGAAGTTCTCGCGTACGTACCGCTTCACCTGCTGGCGCCAGGGACCGCTCAGCGAGATCTCGGCGATCGTCACCAACCTGGGCGGAGATCCGGACGAGCTGGGACAGGGCACGATTCAGACGGGTTGGGCCTCGATCTCGGGTGGCCGCATCCTCGATGGATCCGGGAACCCGGTCCTCGACGAAAACGATGCGCAGGCGATCGCGCCGATGCTCGGTGTGTTCGCGCAGTTCATCACGTCCGAGGACTTCGCGGCCGGCAAGGCGCTGCACTATCGCGGCACGCTCGACGGACTCGAGTTCCTCACCGGTGATGGCGATCCGCAGGACGGTGGTCCGGTCATGTAATTTCGATGATGGTTTCCCCAGACGATCCGCGGGCTTCGGCTCGCGGGTCGTCTCTCACCGATCCCCGCGGCGAGCGCCGTGAG
>JAUIME010000467.1 GCA_030433195.1 bacterium | reverse complement strand
GCTGGTCGAAGGAAACCGGCGTTGGATCGATCCATCTTGCGAGCGCAGGAGCACGTCGGGATTCCCGCCGTTCCAGACCTGCACACAGCAGCGCTGCGTGTTGACCTCGACGAGGATGCCGGCGCAAAACACACCGACCGGAAGGAGCGCGCAGATCTTTCGGTTCATCTCCATGAGAATGGCGCGCGGCGCACACCCCTTGGATGTCATCGTGTAGAACGTCTCCGAGGTGGGGACGGCACCGATCGCTGCGGGGAGCCCGTGACCCGTGAAGTCTCCGAGGAAGAAGCTCAGGTTGCCGGTCGGGCCGCGAGAGCTCAGAAGAACGTCGCCGTTGAACGTGTCGCTGGGCTCGAGGACATACCGTGCCGAAGGAGTGTTCAACAGATCGGAGCGCAGTACGCGCTTCATGATGTCCCGCGCGATCCAGTACTCCGTGTCGAGTCGCTCTTGATGCTTCTCGAGTTCGACCTTCTGCTCGCGCAGCCGCTCGTGCTGCGCGAGCGTACGGATCTGCGCGCGCAGGTGCGATTCGATGATGTTCTGACGGAGCGGCTTGGTCAGGAACCCGTCGCCGCCCGAGTGGATGCAATCTCTCAGCGAGTCTTCTCCCGTCTTCCCGGTGAGAAAGAGCACGGGAACGAATCGCTCACTCGCTCGTGCCTGGCTCTTGATGCTCCGCGTCGCCTCGAGTCCGTCGACGTTCGGCATCATGACGTCCATGATGACGATGTCGGGCTGCGTGCGCTCGAATGCTTCGATGGCCTCCGAGCCGTCTTTGGCCTCGACGACTTCGAATCCGTCGCGATTCAAGAACGACCGCAGGATCGCGCGGTTGGTGATGTCGTCGTCGGCGACGAGGACTTTCATGCGGCGGCCGAGGGCGAGCGTCGTGGCGAGCTGCGAGAGGCTCGAGTCTTGCGTCAGGGAGACGGGAGGCATGCGGGATCAGCTTTCGATCGTGAACAGGGTGTCGAACTTCGAGACCGTGAGGATCTGCTCGACTTCGGGGTTGCAGTTGCGGATCACGACATGCTTCTTGAGGCTGTCGGTGTGCTCCTTGAGCAGCAACAGCATGCCGAGCGCGGAGCTGTCGATGTAGTCGGTCTCGCCGAAATCGATCGCGAGCAGGCCGCCGGCCTTCGTCAAGGACGAGTAACAGGACTGGAAGTCAGCGCGCGTGTTGAAGTCGAATCGCCCGATGATGCGGATGAGCGTTTCGTTGGTGGACAGGGTTTCGCGCACGATGGACATGTTGATCTCCTTGAGTGAGTCAGGACTAGAACAGCTCGATGTCGCCGGTGTCCATGTTCGATTGGTTCACGGGTGAGCGCTGCACGTCTTCGACGGTTCCGTTGTCGCGTAGCTCGGCTTCGAGCTTCTCGGCCAGCTCGCGCAGGCGAGGCGACATTTCGGATCCGGATCGGACTTCGAGGAACAGCTCTCCCAACAGCTCGACGAGGGTGTCGAGCTGCAGGTCCATCCGTTCGCCGAGCTGTCGAGCCAGGTCTTCGTATTGCAGCGCGGTGACCGCGAGGCCGATGTTCTGCTGGATCGAGCGCGTTCTCTCGCCGACGTCGCCGAGGCTGACCTCGATCTTGTCGTTGATGACCTTGAGTTCGTCGATCATACCCGAGACGCGTCCCTTCGCTTCGATCGCGAAGTTCATGTCGTTCGAGGCGGTCTTTTCGATCGACGAACGCGCGCCCGTGATGATCTCCGTGCCGTTGTGGACGAGTTGCCCGATTCGCGAGCAGAAGTCCTGCGTGCGTTGCGCGAGCAAGCGCACTTCGTCGGCGACCACGGCGAATCCCCGCCCGGCTTCGCCGGCGCGAGACGCCTCGATCGCGGCGTTCAGCGACAAGAGGTTGGTCTGATTGGAGATCTTCTCGATGTCTCGGAGGTGCTTCGTGATCGAGTCCATCTGGCCGGCCATGCGTTCGATCCGGTCGAGGAGCTCCATGCTGTCGCGACTGGTCTGTACGACGAAGTCGACGAGGTAGCCGAGCACTTGGTCGGTCTCGTCACTGAAACGCTGGAAGCTCTGCGCCGCGCCCGACTCGTCGTCGCTCTTGACGTTGGAGATGAGCTCCTGGATGGCGCGATGCTGAGCGCCGACGTCCGCGTCGAGTCCTTCGAACGAGCTGCGGAGTTTGCGGCTCGAATCGTCGACGAGCGAGAGGATCTGAGAGAGCTCGTTGCCGATCAGCCGAACATGATCCGCGAACACTCCCTGAAGATCGATGCGGCCGGACTCGGGTTCGGGTTCGTTCATGATGTCGTGGCCTTTCGGATCGTCGGGTTCGTGGCTTTGCATCGGTGGATCGTGCGGTTCGTGGGGCGTCATACTTTCATCTTGCGTACGTGATCGACGAGGGCGTTCGCGACCTCGCCGAGCGGCAGCACCTGATCGGCGGCTCCGAGCGCGACCGCCTCGCGGGGCATCCCCCAGACGACGCACGTCGCTTCGTTCTGGGCGATGGTCGGGGCGCCGGCGTCTTGCATTTCCTTGAGGCCCTGCGCGCCGTCGTTGCCCATCCCGGTCAGGATCGCGCCGATGGCGTTCGGCCCGACGTTCTGGGCGACGGTTCGGAACATGACGTCGACCGAAGGGCGATGGCGATTGACGGCGGGCCCGTCACTGAGCTGGATCTGGTAGCGAGCGCCGTGACGTCGTACGAGCAGATGCCGGTCGCCGGGTGCGATGTAGGCGTGCCCCGGCTGGATTCGGTCGCCGTCTTCGGCTTCCTTCACGTGCATCGGCGAGGCGAGGTCGACGCGCTCGGCGAAGGGCTTGCTGAAACTCGCGGGAATGTGCTGCGAGATGACGATGCCGGGAGCGTCGGGGGGCATGTTCGTGAGCACTTCCCGGATCGCTTCGGTGCCTCCGGTCGAGGCGCCGATCGCGATGACGCGGTCGGTCGTCCGGAAGTGCTTCTTCCCGCCGCCGGCGGAGACCACGGCGTCGGCGCTGAGGCGTGGCGGTACGTCTGCGGGCGGCGTGACACGTCGCTCGAGCTGTCGCACGCCGACGCCCGCAGCCGTCTTGACCTTCTCGATCAGGAGGTCGGCGTAGTCCATCAGGCCGTGTTGCACGTCGATTTTGGGCTTGGCGACGAAGTCGACGGCCCCCGTTTCGAGTGCGCGCAGAGTGATGTCGGCTCCCTTCTCGGTGAGGGAGGAGACCATGACGACCGGCATGGGCCGCAGGCGCATGAGGTTCTCGAGAAACGTAACGCCGTCCATGCGCGGCATCTCGACATCGAGCGTGAGAACGTCGGGATCGAGCTCCTTGATCTTCTGGCGCGCGATGTACGGATCGCTCGCGGTGCCGACGATCTCGATGGAGTCGTCCGATTCCAGAATGTGCGTCAAGACTTGTCGGACGAGAGCCGAGTCGTCGACGATGAGCACTTTGGTCTTGTCCACGGTTCACTCCGCTCGTGGTGATGTCAAAAGAGCTCGACCTCGCCGGCTTCGACGGGCTTCTGCTCGAAAGACTGGATCATTTGCTGTTCTCGTGCGGCCGTGTCGCGTTGGGTCTCGCGAGGCTTGCGGACACGAACGACGCCGGTGATCGGATGGTAGAGAACCCGTCGAGGGCTCGATCCGCCGACGTCCTGTCCGACGATTTCGAATCCTTCGGTCTCGAGGTAATTCCGCACGAAGACGATGTTGTTGCTGCCGATGTCGTTCATGTAGTCGAGCACGTTGCCGCCGCCCACGATCTTGACTTCGAGTGCGTGGCGTCGGCCGCCGTGCTTGAGAATCGTGTTGATGAGGTTCTCCATCGCGAAGTTGCCGTATCGATTCGCGCCACTGAGGAGATCGGTCGGAGTCCGCCGGGAGAGCGGGGTGGAGGGGTCGGCCGGCGGCGCGGTCTTGTCGAGCGGAAGCATGAAGTGATTCATGCCGCCGATCCCCGCGCGGGGATCACGGATGCAAGCCGAGATGCACGATCCGAGCACGGTCGTGATCCACTCCTCGGACTCCGTCACGTAGTACTCGCCCGGAAGGATCTTCGCCGTGGCTCCGAGCTTGTGATCGATGTAGCGATCGATCGTGCGGAACTCGGAATAGCATCCGGGCAGATCCCTGCGGCGGTTCGTCCCCAATGGCTTCATGAACTAGCGGACCTTTCGGTAGATGCTCTTGCCGATGGGCTGCAGGCGTTCGGTGACGTTGTAGAGCGACTCGCTGTGGCCGATGAACTGGAGTCCGTCGTCCTCGGCGAGGAGGTTGGCGTAGCGATCGAACAGGACGCGCTGCGTGTCCTTCTCGAAGTAGATGACGACGTTGCGGCAGAAGATCACGTCGAAGGGGCCGCGCATCGGCCAGTTCGGGTCCATGAGGTTCAGTTGCCGGAACGTGATGAGGTCGCGGATCTCACGACGAGCACGCACGAGGTTCGCGTTCTCGCCGGTTCCTCGCTGGAAGAAGCGCGAAAGGCGCTCGTCCGAGACCGTGCCGTTCATCTTCTCGAGGTCGTACACGCCTTTCGAAGCGCGCTCGAGCACGTTCGAGTCGAGGTCGGTGGCGAGGATCTTCAGGTCCCAAGCCTCTCCGGGAGGAAGGTTCTCGCGCACGACCATGGCGATCGAGTAGGGCTCTTCGCCGCTCGAGCATCCCGCGGACCAGATGCGGATTCGACGATCGGTGGCGTGCTTCTCGAACAGGTGGGGAAGGCACTCCTCAGCGAGGTACTCGAAATGGTGGTTCTCGCGGAAGAAGTGCGTCACGTTGGTCGTGAGCGCGTTGGTGCACTCGATG
>JAUIME010000466.1 GCA_030433195.1 bacterium | reverse complement strand
GGCCACGCGGCGAAAGTCGGCCGGTGACTCGAGATCGGGGAATCGCGCGGGGCTGATGGCCGATTCGCCTTCGTCGAGCTCGCGAACCTCCGCGATCTTTCCGACGACCTTCTCGCCGGGAAGATGGCCACCCGTGCCCGTCTTTGCGCCCTGTCCGCCCTTGAAGTGAAACGCCTGGCAACGCTTCACCTTGTCGATCGACCAACCAAAACGCGCGCTCGCGAGTTCGTAGAAGTACTTCGAGCATGCCTCCTGCTCTTCGGGCAGCATGCCGCCCTCGCCCGAGCAGATCGCCGTTCCGGCGAGCTCGGCGCCGCGCGCCAACGCGACCTTCGCTTCCTCGGAGAGCGCTCCGAAGCTCATGTCGCTGACGAAGATCGGCATCGAGAGCACGAGCGGCTTGTCGGCGCGGGGGCCGATCACGAGCTCGGTCGCGACGTCGTCGTCGTCGAGTCGAGGCAGACGCGCGAGCTGACCCGTGAGGACCTGCACGTCGTCGAAGCTCGGGAGGTCTTGGCGCGGCACGCCCATCGCGGAGACCGGGCCGTGGTGGCCGACGTTGTCGAGGCCGTTCTTCGCGAGTTCCGCGATGTGCTTCTGGAACGGCTCCTCGGGTGCTCCGTGCAGATCCGCGTAGAGCCCTTGGTAGGCGTCACGATCGTAGGCTTGCGGATGGTCCTTCTCGAAGTCGCGCACGTCGTCTTCGTCGATGACGACTTCGTCGGCGTCGGGATCGATCCACGCTTCGAACTTGTGCAGGACCTCTTCGTCGTTGTACTCGCTCACGCCCGTGTCGTATCGGTAGTCCCAGCCGTGAACGCCGCAAATGAGGTTGTGGCCGTCGACGTGTCCATCGGCCATCAGGGCACCGCGGTGCAAGCATCGTCCGTACAGAACGGACACGTCGTCGTCGTAGCGGATCACGACGAGGTCGGTCGAGCTCACGAGCGCGTACGCAGGCTTTCGATCTTCGAGTTCGCTCCAACGTGCGACGACGGCCGCATGCTCGGGGCGCTTTTGGGCTTTCGACATCTCTTCGATTCCTCCTTGGGGTACGGATCTCGATCGCGAACGGGGCATGCGGTGTCGAGAGAGCTCGGCGCGACGCTCCGCTACGGCGGGATCGTCTCGCAGAACGCTCGGAACTCGCGGAACAAGAGCAGATTCGACTTCCAAGTTCGCATCTCGGCCAGCGCTTCGCGCCACGACAGACCCGAGCGGAACATGAGCTCGAACGCCTCCTGCAACACCTCGACGGTGGTTTCGGGCACGCCGCGATCTTCGAGCGCGTCTTTGTACACGCCCATGAAGTCCGGAGGACTCCCCTCGTATCGTAGAAACGGAGGGATGTCCTTGCCGACCACGAGCTCGGCATCGATCGACGCCATCGCGCCGATCCGCACGAAGCCCCGCACACTCGTCCCGGCGCCAACGACGGCCGACGGACCGATCTTCACGCTTTCGTCGAGGTAGACGTCTTCGCCGAGGATGACGCCGTCTTCGACCGTGCAGTCGGGGCCGACGTGCGACGCTTCCATGAGGATCGTGCTGTTGCCGATGCGCGTGATCCCGGGGCCCGGGGGGCAACCGCGATTGATCGTGACGCCGGCTTGGATCTCGTTGTCGTCGCCGATCGTGATGCCGCAATCGTGCGACGCGGAAGCGAGCTCGAATCGAGCCGCGCCGATCACGGCTTCGGCGTCGACGCTGTTGCCGCTCCCGAGGCGGCAATTCCCCATCATCATCACGCCGTGGCCGAGCTCGTTGCCCGCGCCGAGAACGACCTGCGGTCCGATCAGGCACTTCGGCCCGATGCGGCATCGATCCCCGATCTGCGCTTCGGCGTGTACCACGGCGGTCGGATCGATCTCGACGCTTGCCATCAGCCGCGCCCCGCCGCCTCGTCGCGGCACGAAGCCCCCTCGAAGGGACGCCGCCACCGGAAGAAGGACCGCTCGTACACCGCCATGCGTCTCTCGATCGAGGTCAGGAAGTCGTTCGCCGGGCCGTCGCCGCGCAGCCCGCGCGACGAGAATAGGCGATCGACCGCGTTCCGAAAAGGGGCAACCCCAAAAAGCCGCGCGGGGCCGGAACGAAACCGCCGCGCGAACGTCACTCGGACGTCCGCACGGCGGTGAGAATGAAACGTGTACTTCCTGCGCGAGAGGCTCGCGCTTACTGAATCTCGAGAACGATCGCGTCGCTGACGCTCGCGCCCTTGGGGCTCGTCGCCGCGGGATTCAGAATCACGGCTTGGAGCGTCCAGGTCGAGCCGATCGGCATGTTCGCGAGATCGACGCTCGCGACCGAGTAGAACGTCGTCGGGGCGCGCGCCGGGTCGGCACTCGAGACCCCGAAGAAGTTGCTCGATCCGACACGGTTGATCTTGCCGATGTTATTCCACACCGCGACCGGCGCCGCCGATCCGAACGGAGGCAAGAGCGCGGCAAAGCACATGTCGCCGAGCTGCGCCGGCAGCGTCGTGATCGTGCCGGCCGTCGGTGCGCCCGTGTTCATGTGCGCGAGGAACTTGCCGTTCCCCATCCCCGCCGGCTTCACGATCTCGAAGGCGAGCGGATCCCCCGCGTCGGCAACGACCGTGTAGCCCGACTCGACGTCGGACCCGTTCGTGTAGATCGTCAGCACGTCGATCCCGTCGACGCCCTGGCAATCCGCGATCGCGGACGGCGCGACGAAGGTCTGCCCGGTGTTGGGCTGCCCTTGAGTGTTCGCCATCGGCGCCTGCCACGTGAAGTCGTCGTAGGACGAGCCCGTACCCGTGAGCTGCAACGAGTGACCGATCGGCGTCGCACTCGATTCCGAAACGAGGACGTCTTCCGACATCATGCCGCTCGCGGGGCCACCCGACGCGACGAAGCTCCCCTCGTAGCTCAGGAACTGGATCACGACGCCTTGGTCGTCGACGAGCGCGACGCCGTCAGGCGCCCCGTTCTGGAGCCCCGTGAAGGGGAACCACGCGGTCCCGAAACCAGCCTGTTGATTCGGCAACACACCCGACAGCACGACCGTGTCGTAGATGACGCTCGTCGCGCCGTTGTAACCCACGAGCGAATATCCCGTCAGGTCCGTACCGGCCGGCCCCGCGATCTCGATCATCTCGCCCGTGTCGGTGCTCGTGTTGTCGTAGTGGAACTCGTTGATCCACGGCGTCGAAGCCACCTCGCACGGCGTGCCGTCACGCATGGCCGAGTCGATGTTGCTGTCGGCACTCTCGTTCCCCGAGAGGTCGACGGCCGTCGTCAGATACCAATAGGAGGAACCCTGTGCGGCCGAATCGTCGAAGAAGTCGCTGTCGTTGACGAGCGTGCCGTTGATGCGCTGGTACGGTCCGCCCGAGCTCGTAGCCCGGTAGACGTGATAGCCCGCGAGATCGACTTCGCCGTTGTCGTTCCAATCGAGGTCGATACCGCACGCGGCGCCCGTCGCGACGAGCGCGGTCGGAGCGTCCGGCGGCGTCATGTCGCCGCCCGAGCAACCCCAGATCTCGCAGACCCACTCGGGGTGATCCACGAACGGATTGCGGTTGCCTTGGTAGCTCGCGACGACGTCGTTGCGGTCGCGCTCGAAATCGTCGGGCGGATCCGCGAGATGCCACTCGAGCAGCGTCGAGATCACGCCCATGTAGGCAGGCGAGTAGTTCGAGCTCGTGTTCGAGATGATGAGGTTGCGGTTGTCGGTGAGTCGCAGGTCCGGTTCGGAGCAGCCCGTCGAGCCGTGCGTTCCGCCTTCGTAACGAACAGACATGTAGAGCATCGCGCGCGCGACGTCGCCCTTGCTGAGGTCCCATGCCTCCCACGTGCCGAAGTTGCCGCTACCGTCACGATAGTTGAAGAGCGACGGGTAACCTTCGACGGCGAGCGGCGTGCAGCCGCTCAAGCAGTCGTCGTAGGGGTTGTTGCCGCGCGAGGAGTTGTAACCCCAATCCGCGGGGAAGAGCTGATGGCAATCGGTGTACGGATAGTTGCACGAACCGTCTTGAGAGAAGCCGTACGAGTTCGGCCACGAGTGTTCGCGGTTCCAACCCGTTCCCGACGAGTGGTCGCTCTTGAGCGCGGTCTTGTTGCGGTAGATCGTGAGAACGTTGTTCGAGTTCGACGGGTCTTCGTTGGCCGCGGCCACGATGTCCCACGTATCGGTGGCACTGCTCGTGTAGGGGAACCGCTGGTGATCGTCGATGATCTCGTGAAGCTCGAGGCGCAGGGCCTCGCCCGTGAGTCCGGCGGCGCTGTCGTAGTAGCCCGCGGGCGGATCGGCCATCGCGATGGACGCCGTGGACACGCACGCGAGCACGACGCCGCGCACCCAAGAGCCGGTCGCCTTCAAACCCGACGTCGATCCAGAGCCCGACGTCGAGCCGGCGCCCGACGTCATCCCGGCACCCGATTCCATGCCGGCGCCACAGGATCGACGGTCCTCGACCTGATTCATGATCTTCCTCTCTCTCACCGAGTGCAACTGCGTCAGGGGGAACTACATAAAAGAAGCGGGCCGGCACATCCTAGCAGACGTGCCGACCCGCGAAAACTGCGTTACAGCATCAACCGATCGTCCGGCTCAGGGGTTGAGCGGACCGACCGTGACGAGGATCCCGTTGGTCGCCGCGGCGAGGCCGTTGGGCGCGTTCGGATCCTGGATGACACCCTGCACGTAGAAGGTGCGGTTCTCGCGCGGGATCGGAGCCTTGACGTCGATGAGGACCGCCGGGGCCTTCTCGATCGGCGAGAACGCCGGGAACCAGACCGTCGTGCCGAGCGC
>JAUIME010000465.1 GCA_030433195.1 bacterium | reverse complement strand
GAAAGAGCGGCGCAAGCGGTTCGATGCGAAGCGTGCGCAGAAGTCGATCCCGCCGGGTGACGGCATCCTCGAGCATGGCGACACGACGTATCTCTGCGTGGTCGATTCCGACCGCAACATGGTGAGCTTGATCCAGAGCAACTACACGGGTTTCGGGTCGGGTCTCGTGCCCGAGGGGACGGGGTTCTCGCTGCAGAATCGCGGCAACCTGTTCAGTCTGGAGCCCGGGCATCCGAACGTCTACGCCCCGTCGAAGCTCCCGTTCCACACCATCATCCCCGCGATGGTTACGCGCCCCGACGGCAAGCCGTGCTTCACGTATGGCGTGATGGGAGGCGCGATGCAGCCGCAAGGGCACGTGCAGGTGCTCGTGAACTTGCTCGACTTCGGCATGAACGTGCAAGAAGCCGGGGATGCGGCGCGCTTTCGACACGGCGGCTCGTCGCAGCCGACTGATGAGCGCATGACGGACGGCGGCACGCTGTACTTGGAGAGCGGTGTCGACGACGCGGTGGTCGAGGCGCTTCGCGCGAAGGGACATCGCGTGGAGTCGACGCGAGGAGGCTACGGCGGCTACCAGGGGATCTGGGTCGATTGGGAGCGCGGCGTGTTGTTCGGCGCGAGCGAGTCGCGCAAGGACGGCGCGGCGCTCGGATACTGATCGAATGGCGGCCGAGACACGTGCGGACGTGATCGTCGTCGGGGTCGGGGGGATCGGCAGCGCGGTCGTCGAAGCGCTCGCGCGCCGTGGACTCTCGGTTCTCGGCATCGAACGATTCACGATCGGACACGACCGCGGCAGCTCGCACGGCGACTCGCGCATCATCCGACTCGCTTACTTCGAGCATCCCGACTACGTGCCGCTGTTGCGCGCGGCGTTCGATGCGTGGGACGACGTCGAGCGCCGCACGGGCGAGCGCCTCGTGCACCGCACGGGAATCGTCCACGCGGGTGCTCCCGACAGCCCGGTGTTGGCCGGCGTTCGCGAGAGCGCGGCGGAGCACGATCTCGCGATCGAGAACTGGTCGGCCGCGCAGTGCCGCGAGCGCTTCCCGGCGTTGCAGCCGGGCGACGAGCTCGAGATCGTCTACGAGGAACGTGCGGGATTCGTCGAGGTCGAGCGCGCGACGCGGCTTTTCGCGAGCCGAGCGATCGAGGCGGGCGCGCGCATTCTCGAGGGCGAGACCGTTCGTCGATGGTCGGCCGAAGGCGGCGGGGTGCGCGTCGAGACCGACCGGACGAACGCGATCGCGGACACCCTCGTGTTCACTCCCGGACCGTGGGCCGCGGAGCTGCTCCCCGAGTTGTTCGGGGGCGGCGGACGCATGCCCCTCGAGGTGCGCCGCAAGGTCGTCTCGTGGCACCTCGCGCCCGATGATCATCGCCTCGAGGCGGGGCGTTTGCCGTGCTTCTTCTTCGATGTCCCGGGCGGGTGGTTCTACGGCTTTCCAGCCCTCGACGCCAAGGGCGTGAAAGTCGGAAACCATGCGGGCGGGGATGTCGTGTCGTCCCCGTCGACGGCCGACCGAGAGGTTCGCGATTCCGAGCTCGAAGGGCGTATCGGGTTTCTGCGCTCGACGTTACCTCGCGTGGAGACGCGCGCCGGGGCGACCTCGGTGTGTTTCTACACGATGACGCCCGACGAGCACTTCGCGATCGATCGCCATCCCGAGCACGAGCGCGTGCTCGTCGCCGCGGGCTTTTCGGGGCACGGCTACAAGTTCGCGCCGATTCTGGGCGAGATCGTCGCGGACCATGTCGTTCTCGGCCGCACCGACCACCCGGTCGGTTTCTTGAAACTCGATCGGTGACGAACTATCCTGGGCCCCCAATCGGGTGCGGCGTACGACCGTCCCGATTCGTGAGCACCGGGCGAGTCCTCGCGAACCAGCGAGCTACGACTGACCGAAAGGACCTGGACATGAAGGCAATCAAAACTCTCGCGGCGCTCGGACTCCTCGCGAGCCTCGCATTGTGGACGGCCGCCTGCGGCGGGGAATCGACCACTTCGGCGAACGGCGATACGCAAGCGTCGAGTGCGAGCGACGAGAAGAAGGAAGGTGAGTCGGCCAAGGGCGAAACGCAGCCTGCGACCGGCGACGATCCCGCGATGAAGACGATCCGTGATTTCATCGCCGAGCAGCAGATCGACAAGACGAAGCCGCAGTGGAAGACCAAGCTGCCGAAGCCGCCGAAGGCCGAGTTCGACAACGACAGCAACTACTACTGGAACCTCAAGACGAACAAGGGCGACATCAAGATCCGCCTCTTGGCCGACGTCGCGCCGATGCACGTGTCGAGCACGATCTACCTGACCGAACTCGGCTTCTACGACGACTTGACGTTCCATCGCGTGATCACGAACTTCATGGCGCAGGGCGGCGATCCGCTCGGCAACGGTCGTGGGGGTCCCGGCTACAAGTACGGCGGCGAGTTCGATCCGAACGTGCGTCACGATCGCCCGGGCTTGTTGAGCATGGCGAATGCCGGACCGTACACCGACGGCAGTCAGTTCTTCCTCACGTTCGTTCCGACGCCGCACCTCGACGACAAGCACACCATCTTCGGCGAAGTCGTTTCGGGGATGGATACGGTGAAGGCGCTCGAAGCCGAGGGTTCGCGTACCGGGGCGACGAAGACTCGCCTCGAGTTGAAGAAGGCGTCGATCTCGATCGAGTAGGCGCGGCGTCCGCTTCGGACGATCTACGGCGTCACCGAGTGGCGCCGTAGATCGGCAACAGGATGCGATCGAGTTCGATCGGCGTTCCCCCGACCGAGTCGCGCAACAGATGCATTCGGAAACGCAGGTAGCGGTAGCCGCGCGTTGCCGACAGTTCCGCATCGTAGTCGCTCCGCGCTCCCGTGCTGCGGCCGTCCGGCGTTGCGCGTGTCGTTCCCTCGAACTCGACGAGCACGAAGTCCTCGATGAACGGGACGTTGCCGTAGAGGACGGGGCGCGTGAGTTCGGCGTCCGGAGTTCCCAGGTCGACGAAGCTGTTCCATTCGACGAAGCGATCGGGGCGCAGGATTCCGAAGCGGATCGCATCGACGTACGAATCGACTTGCCCGACCGCATCGCGCGCCGAACCGCTCACGCGTGCGACTCCGTTCTGCAGCCAACTCGCCGATTCGATCTCGCGCGAGCCGCCATGGTGACGCACCTCGATGACGACGTTGTGCACGCCGTCGTACTCGAACGGCTCGTCGAGGGCCAGCGCGAAGAAGTCGTGGGGCCCCTCGGCGGGGACGCTCAAGAAGTCGATCGCTCGCATGTTCATGCGCGAGCGGCCGCGCGGGCGGTTCTCGGCGAAGACGTTCGAGAGCTGGTCGCGCTTCGTGTGCCAAATGCGGATCTCGACGGAGTCGAAGATCGAGGCGACGTCGGGGCGCGAGAGCGTTTCGAAGTAGAGGCGATGCACGGCACCGGCGTCGCCCAGGTCTTCCGGTCGGTACAGCAACTGGACGAGACGGTCGTTGCCGCGCGTCCAGGTCGGGGTCGTCAGGGCTTCCATCGCTCGCTCGCTGCCGAGCGCCGTCAGCTCGGTCGGATCGAGTCGAACGGCTCCGGTCGCGGCGAGAGATTCGCCGCGGTACAGATCGACGGGACTCGTGAGGTCGAACTGGCGGACGGGGCGACCATGGCCCCCGCGAGGATCGACGTCGAAGACGAACTGGGTCGGGCCCACGAGCAGGTTCCCGGCGAGGTCGCCGAGGTCGTTGGCGAGCGTGAGGGTGTAGGAGTCGCGAGCCAGCGGCTCGTACTCGGGGACGAACTCGAGGCGCGCCGGCGTCGCATCGTACTCGGAGAGCGTGAGCTCGAAGCGTCCCGGCACGACGTCGCCGTGACGGTCCGTGAGGATCCAAGGCTCGGCCGAGAGCACGTCGGGCTGGACGGGCTCCGAGAACGGGATCTCGATTTCGCGCAGCGCGCGCACTTCGCTTCTGAGGTCGTCGACGAGAACGAACGGCGGCGTTCGCTCCGCCTCGAACTCACGCGACGTCTGGAAGTATCCCTCGAACGTCTGGTCGAGGATTTCGCCCGTCCGCGATTGCGGTGCGTGCAGGTTCAGACCCGCGACCCGCAGCAAGTATTCCGTTTCGGGGCGCAACGCGATGCGATCGCGCAAGTGCAGCACGGCCGCGTTGCCCGCGAAGTCGAACCCGAGCGGAACCGAGTCGACAAAGTCCGGACCCGGGAACAGCTGGATGGAGTATTCGTCGACCGACATCGGATTGACCGAGTCCGAGAAGACGACCTGGACCTCGTGATCGCGAGCGACGGGCTGGTCGGCGGCGACGTCGAGCCCGCGGACCTCGAAGCTCGCGTTGCGTCGCGACGAGGAACCCTCGGGCAGACATCCCGTGAGGACGAGCGCCAGGACCGCGAGCCACGTGACACGCCACACTCTGACGAGCGACGACGTGACGCGATACGGGGGAACGGCCGATGAAAGCGCGGCCAACCGTGCGGTGGCGCTACGGCGTCGAGATTCGATGGGGAGCAGCATTGCGTGGCTCCTCGGTGTTGCGACATCGATGTCGCAACTCGGTCGCAACCGACGACTCGGCTCGCGACGCAGTTCGGACCGCGGCGCGGCCCGGGCTCCGATGCAAGGCGAGTGCGAAGGGCTCGTTGGGGGTGGGGTCATCCCGTTCCGCCGGTCAGTGTAAATCCGGATAGGATCTGATACGGCAGATTTTTCGAATCTGTTGAGGCTATTTTCGGAGACCGGGGCGAGCGTCCTAAGTTCCTGCTGTTTTTTTGGATAGTCTCGGGGG
>JAUIME010000464.1 GCA_030433195.1 bacterium | reverse complement strand
CGAGTCCTTGGTAGACCGCATAGGCGACCTGCAAGGGGAGCGTGCGTGCGGCATCTTCGGCGTCGGACTGGAACGCGACCTTCACGCCGGCCCGCGAGTAGGCGTCCGCCGGCACGTACATCGTGCGGTCGTCGCCTCGTCGCAGGATGTCGCGCGGAACCACGACGCCGGCTTCGGCCTTCGCGATGCGATCGGCGATCCGCGTCGCGTCCTCGGCGTTCAAAAGAACCACCGGAACCTTGAACTCGTCGCGGAGCAGCTTCAGCGCCGCGTCGGTCTCGGCGACGGAGCGCGTGTCGACGAGCGCGGGGATCTTGCCTTCGAGCAACGCTCGAATCGGCTCGAGCGATTCGTCGACGGGCGGCGGCAGCGGCCGGCCGTCCTCGGACTTCTTCTTGCGCTTGATCTTGATCTCGGGCACGTCCTTCTCGGTACGGTTGCCTTCGAGATCGAGCGAGAAGACGTCACCGATCGCGAACGAGCCCTTCATGTAGTCGGGCCGCTCGATCGTGGCCGTGAGGACGGGAGGCCCGAACGGCGTCTCGACGTCGACCTCGGCTTCGAGCGTATTGTTCGTGAACGTTCCGGTGAGCGCCGCGTCACCGCCGATCGGCGAGACGAGCGAACCCGTGACGGTGGTGCCCTCGAGCTTCAACTTCATGTCACCCGAGGTGGGTTCGGGCATCGGACCGCCCGAGAGCGTGACGCGCCACGTACCGCTGAGCGGGTCGACCTTCTTCTCGGGTTCGGCCTCCTCGCCTTCGGCCGCCTCGTCCTTCTTTTCTTGCTCGGCCTTCTTCTTGGCGTCTTCCTTCTCCTTCTTGGCAGCGGCCTTCGCGTCGTCTTCCTTCTTCTTTTGCTCTTCCTTCCACTTCGCGAGGCTCTCGTCGTACTTCTTCCACTTGTCGATGTACGCCTGTCCGCGCTTCAGCGCGCCTTCGATGGACCGCGTCGCGGTCCACGGATCCGAACCGCGAAGCGAGAAGAAGAGACCGGCGGTTTCGTCGACGATGAGCTCGTCACGCGAGATACCCGTGGTCTTCATCGCCATGACGCGCGAGCCGTTGCGGTTGGCACCGTACGACGTGACGAGAGCGGTCGTGATGCCCGCCTCGGCGACGTCGCGGAAGTTGCGCTTCTCGTGCGCGACGAGCAGCTCGAGCGACAGGTCGGGATCGGTCGGCGTGCGATCGCCTTCGAATCCGAGGTGGCTGTGCGCGTCGATGAAGCCCGGCGTCACGAAGGCGTCGGGGCCGGCGTCGATGACGCGCGCACCGCGCGGCACGGGGACGGTACGCCCGACGGATCGGATCTTGCCGTTCTCGATGAGGACGGCGCCACCGTCGAGCATCTCTTCACCCGTGAAGATCGTTCCCGCGCGGACGACGACGGTCGAGGAATCGGTCTCCATCGACCAGGCGTGATCGCCACCGACGAACACTTCGAGCACGCGGCTCGTCGTGCGAAGCGGCTGTCCGTTCAAGACGAGGAAGTCCGCGTCCTTGCCGGGCGCGAGCGATCCGACGCGGTCGCCGACACCGATGAGCTCGGCGGCGTCGCGCGTCACGGCGGCCAGCGCGCGCTCGGGCGAGAGCCCGCCGCGGACGGCCGCGATGGCAGCCATCATGAGGTCGCCGGGTCGCGATTCCACGTTAGCGCTGATCGCGAAGCGCACGCCGTGTCGCTCGAGCGTCGCGGCCGTGCGCAGCGTTTCGTCGAGCGTGTCGACCGCGAGACCGCGGTCGTTGCCCGGACGATCGAATCGGAACGGGATCTCGACGATGACCGGAACGCCGCTCGCCGCGAGCTCGCTCGCGACTTCGTGCGCTTCGGTCGCACCCGTGATCGACATCGGGGTGTCGAACATCGAGCGATTGCGCAGCACCTGCAGGATGTCGGCGCTGTGCTCGGCGCGCACGCGCACCGGAAGCTCGAGCGCTCGCGCGAGGGCGTCGCGTCGTGCGTCGAAGCCGGGGCGGTCGTCGGAGCGTCGCGCCTCGGCCCATTCGCGAGCGTCGGCGAACTGCGCCGCGAGCTCGGCGGTCTGACTGAGTCGCGAACGCGGTCGCTGCCAGTCGGCGGGCTCGATCGGCACGTCCGAAGACGACGGGAGCGGAACGTCTTGAAGCGTCGGCGTCCGCAGTGCGGCATCGCCGAAGTTCACGACGAGGTGCGAGCGGTCGGCGAGCACTTCGCCGCCCGCGAGCTTCACCACCGCGCCTTGCCCGGAGACGAGGCGGTCACTGCCGGTTCCGAGGAACGCGGTGGTGACGCCGTCGGCGAGCGCCTCGGCGTAGTTCGCGAACGGATCGTACGCGTCGATCGCGAGGTGGTGGGGCGCGACGGCTTCGTCGCGTCGACCGCCGCGCGACAACGTCGAGTCGGCCGACACGAGCCCGGGAACGAGCACCGCGTCGCTGCGGTCGATCACTCGGACGCCGGCCGGAACGTCGACCGACGTGCCGACGGCGCTGATCTTGCCGTCGATCACGACCATCGTCGCATCGTCGATCGTCCCGAGTTTCGGGTCCATCGTCACGATCTGCTTCGCGCGTACCGCGAAGGTTCGACCGTGCATGTCGTCGCCGTGCGTCGACCCGGCCGTCGCGTGCCATGCGGCAAACGCGACGATCGCGAAGAGCGCGGCGATGCTGAGTTTCGATCTACGAATCATCGGCTCGAGTCCTTCTTGCTCTCTTCGGCCGTCGCGGATTCACCCGAAGCATCGCCGGACTCGGCGGCTTCGGTCTCGGTGTCGGATTCGGATGCTTCGTCGTCGCTCTCGGACGGGGCGGCGTCATCGCCGTCTTCGACGCCCATGTCGGCGCGCTTGCCCTCGATGAGACGACGCAGGCTGCGGTCGTTCTCGAAGTCGTAGGCCTTGCGACCGTCGATGTAGACCTGCTCCACCATCGTCGTGAGGTCGAGCGGATCGCCCGAGAGCACGACGAGGTTGCCGTGGCGGCCGGGCGCGATCGTACCGACGTGGTCGGACAGGCCGAGGATGCCGGCAGGCACCGTCGTGATCGCCGCGATCGCGGTTTCGCGATCGACGTCGCCGCGCAGGCAGCGAGCGGCCTGGAAGTTGAGCTGGCCGGAGCCGTTGCTCGCGCCCGCGTTCACCTGCAGCGCGAACGGCACGCCGGCTTTCGCGAACACGCTCGGGACGAACGTCTCTTCTTCCTCGCCCGTGACCGGGTCGATCTCGTTGTGGACGAGGTCGGCATCGAGGATGACGGGGCGACCGGCCTGCTTGATGACGTCGATCGCCTTGAACGCTTCCGCGCCGAGCACGAGGGTCATGCGATCGAAGAAGCCGCGTTCCTTGGCGAGATCGATCGCGCGAGCCACGTCCATCGCGCGGCCGCAGTACACGTAGGCATCGAGCTCACCCTTCGTGAGTCGCCACAGGTTGAGGTGCTTGTCGTCGAAGTCGGTCGCCTTCAGCAGCTCGCGTCCGCGCTTGCGCGCTTCGGCCGGCAGGACGTCGATCTTCTTCTCGTCCTTTTCGAGCTTCTCGTCGTACTTCTTCTCGGCGAGGCCATCGACGTAGTCGTCGAGCTCGGCGAACGCTTCGCGAAGCGTCGCGGCTTGCACGAGGCTGTCGAAGCCGCGCTTGGGCGTGATGGCGATCTTCAAGCCCGCGTCGGTCTGCACGGTCATCTCTTCGACCATGAGGCCGACCGGGCGCACGATGCGTCCCATGCCGCCGACCACCGTGCCCGGTCCCTGCTGCACGTTGATCGTCGTGACGCCGCCTCGCAGCGAGTCTTCGAAGAACGTGGAAGACGGGTCGATGCTGTCGTAGACGTCGACGAACGGCGTCAGCGGCAGGTTCTCGTTCGCCACGTCCATCCCGTTGTCGGTGTGCGCGAGGACCATGCCCGGGAAGATCGTCTTGCCCGAGCAGTCGACGGCGATCGCGTCGAACGGAATGTCGACTTCGGCGCCGACCGCGGTGATCTTGCCGTCGGTGATGACGATCGTGCCGTTCTCGATCGGCTCGCCGGAGACGGGGAGGATCCTACCGCCCGTCAGCACGACCGTCTCGGCGACGACGCTTCCCGTCGTCACAGCGAGCACGACCGCGATCATCGTCGCGACGAGGCCCTTCATTCGGCCGGAACTCCATTTCCGCATGATTCACTCTCCGATCTCTTCTCGATCCGGGAGCGCCGTGTCGCGGGCGCTCTGTGTCCGATTGGTTTTTCAGTCGTCAGTTTCAGGAAACGGATGCGCTATCGCTCGAAGACGACGCGCCCGTCGATGACCACGGTTTCGGCGCGACTGGCCGGTTCGAACGGCTCGCCGCTCCAGATGACGAAGTCGGCGTCCATGCCGACGGCGATCGTGCCGACGCGGTCGGCGACTCCGATGAGGCTCGCGGGCGTCGACGTCGTCGCGCGAACGGCTTCGTCGCGCGTGAGGCCGTAGCGCACCGCGATCGCGGCTTGCGTCGTCAGGGGATCCTGGCGGAACACGTCGGATGCCGTGAGCGCGAACGTGACGTCCGCGTCGCGAAGCGTCGCGGCCGACGCGAGGTTGGGACTGTCGGACTCGCCCGCGCGTCGGCGCCAGCGCCCGTCCGCTTGGACGAACAGCGGCCCGAGCACGACCGAGACGTCGTACTTCGCGAGGTCGTCCGCGATGCGGTAGGCCTCGGTCGCTTCGACGAGCGTGAACTTCTCGATGCCGAACTCGCGCGTGAGGCGGATCGCCGTGTAGATGTCGTGACGGCGGCGCGTCATGACGCGAAGTCCGGTCTCGCCTTCCATCACCGAG
>JAUIME010000002.1 GCA_030433195.1 bacterium | reverse complement strand
GGCCGAGGTCGCCCGTCGCGTCGGGCAGGTTACCGCGCCGGAGAGCCGCGCGGAGGCGGAAGTCGCTCAGGCTGGCACCGCCGTCGCCTCGGGCTCGCTTTCGGCTTCGGCCTCGTTCATCGGGGAGACGACGTCGGCCGGCGCGACCGCGATCGCCGAGCATGCATCGCCCGACTCCGGCGAACGCCGCGACCGCGAGCGGCCGCTCGACCTCGTGATCGTCGGCGCCGGTCCGGCGGGCCTCGCGTGTTCGCTCGAGGCGAAGCGCCATGGGCTCGACTTCGTGACGCTCGAGCAGGAGGCTCGCCCCGGCGGGACGGTCGCGAAGTACCCCCGCGGCAAACTCGTCATGACGCAACCCGTCACGCTCCCGATCTACGGGCGCTTCAAGCGGACGGAGTACACCAAGGAAGAGCTCGTTCGCCTCTGGCATCGCATCGCTCGTGAGCAGAGCCTTCCGATCCACGGAGGCGTCACGCTGCACGGCTTGTCGCGCGATGCCGAAGGCCATTGGGTCGTCCGCACGAACGACGGCGTACGCGTGGCGCGCAACGTGGTGCTCGCGCTCGGGCGCCGCGGGACGCCGAACCGACTCGACATCCCGGGCGAGGATCTACCGAAGGTTCAATCGAGCCTCGTCGACGCACACTCGCACCGCAATCGCAAGATCCTGGTCATTGGCGGTGGGGACAGCGCGGTCGAAGCCGCGATGGGACTCGCTGAGCAACCCGGCAACGAAGTGACCTTGTCGTACCGCAAGAGTGCGTTTTTCCGCGTTCGCTCGCGAAACAAGGAGCGCCTCGCCGAGTACCTCGAACGCGGACGACTGCGCGTGCTCTTCGACACGCGACCGCTCGCCATCGGCGAGGACACGGTCGAGCTCGAGCATCGCACCGACCGCGGGACGCGCAAGCTGCGGATCGAGAACGACGAGGTCTTCGTGATGGCCGGCGGGACGCCGCCGTTCGAGCTTCTCGAGCAGGCCGGCGTCTCGTTCGATCCGGCCGAGCGGCCCGCACCGCGGCCCGTCGAAGAGCGCGGCACCGGACTCGCGCAAGCGCTCATGATCGCGTTTCTGCTCTCGCTCGGGGCGCTCGTCTTCGCGGTGTGGCACTCCGACTACTACGGCCTGTCCGCCGCCAATCGTCCCGCGCACGCCAAGCACGTGCTGCTGCGACCGGGGCTCGGCCTCGGGCTCGCGTTCGGCTTTGCAGCGCTCGCGCTCGTCGCGACGAATCTCCTGTACCTCTTGCGTCGCTCGATGTGCCTCGGCTTCAAGTTCGGGTCGCTGCGAGCTTGGATGACGAGCCATGTCGCGACGGGTGTCCTCGCGTTCTTGTTCGCGACGCTGCATGGTGCGATGTCACCGCGCGCGACCGTCGGCGGGCACGCGTTCTGGGCGCTCGCCGCGCTCCTCGCCACGGGTGCCATCGGTCGCTACTTCTACGCTTGGGTGCCGCGCGCGGCCAACGGACGCGAGCTCGATCTCGCGGAAGTCAAAGCACGTCTCGGCCGCATTCGCGAGTCGGCGAGCACCGGAGAACGCCGGTTCACCGACTACGCCAAGCGCGAGGTCGATCGCCTCATCGAAGCACGTCAGTGGAAGAGCTCGTTCGTCGGGCGAGTCGTCGGACTCGCACTCGGAGAACGCGAACTCCACCGTACGCTGCGGCGCATCCGCGCGCGCGGTCGCCACGAGCGCGTCGACGAAACCCAGATCCGCAGCGCCGTCTCGCTCGCCAAGCGCGCGCACCGTACCGCGCTCATGGTCGCGCACTACGAAGACCTTCGCGCCGTGTTGAGCAGCTGGCGGTACCTGCATCGCTGGGTCGCCGCGCTCATGGTCGCGCTCGTCGCGATCCACATCGTCTTCGCCCTCACCTACGGCTCCTTCTTCGGGGGCGGGTGATGAAGCTCAAGCAGGTACGCTTCTGGGTGTTCGTGATCTCGGCCGCGCTCGTGACGGCGTACATCGTCATGGACTCCGAACGCACGATGCCCGGACCGCTCGCCGCCGTCCATGCGCGTATCCCCGAGCTCGCGGGCGGCAACTCGTGCCGCGCTTGCCACGGCGGCTGGACGCGCAGCATGACGAGCGCGTGCCTTTCGTGCCATGCCGAGATCGAGCGACAGATCGACGCGAACGCGGGATTCCACGGGACCCTCGGCGCCGCCGATCCTCGCCAGTGCGCGAGTTGCCACAGCGACCACCACGGCTCCGACTTCTCGATCGTCAACAAGCAGAGCTTCGTGCGGGCCGGCTTCCCCAACCAGAACGCGTTCGAACACGGCGTGCTCGGATTCGCGATGGAGGGTCGTCACGTGGAGCTCGAGTGCACCGCGTGCCACGAACACGCCGAGACGAACCTGATCCCCGAGGGTGCGCATCGCTTCCTCGGTCTCACGCAGAACTGCGCGAGTTGCCACGAAGATCCGCATCGAGGCGCGATGCAGCAATCGTGCGCCGCGTGCCACGACCAAACATCGTTCGACAGCCTCTTCTTCAGCGGCCACGACGAACACCTGCGCCTCGTCGGGGGGCATGCCGAACTCGACTGCCGCTCGTGCCACGCGAAGGACACGAGCCACTCGCTCGAGAACTACGATCGAAAGAGCCCCGTCCGCGCTAGGACGTGCATCGACTGCCACGACTCGCCGCACCGCGACACGTTCGTACGCGAGGTCGCCTCGCTCGTGTCGATGACCAAAGGCGCGAGCTGCGTGACCTGTCACCGCGACGAGCACACGAACTTCCGCGATTCTCGCGAGACGCTCACGCGCGAGCAGCACGCGCTGGCCGGCTTCCCGCTCGACGCGCCGCACGCCGACGTCGCCTGCGACGCGTGCCACGACCCCGAGATCCGACACTTTGCCAAACGCCATCCGGGTCGATCGGCCGACGCGTGTAGCGCATGCCACGCCGACGTGCACGGCGGACAGTTCGAATCGCTCGGGTCGTTCGCGAACGGCGAATGCACGGCCTGCCACGAGCGGACGCACTTCACGCCGCACGCGTTCACGGCCGAACATCACGCGCGAACGGCGCTCCCGCTCGACGGTCGCCATCTCGAACTCGATTGCCACGCGTGCCACGAGAAGCCCGAGCCGCTGCCGATCTCACGCGGCATCGAAGGGGCCGCCGCGATCGCGTCGTACGAGCGACCGCGCGTGTTCCACGGAACTCCCTCCGATTGCCGCTCGTGTCACGAAGATGCGCATCGAGGCTACTTCGACGATCGCCTCGCCGACAGTGACTCGACGATCGAGGACTGCAGCGCATGCCACACGCCGCACTCGTTCTCGGAGCTGCCGGCGCCCTTCGACCACGAACGCTTCACGGGATTCGCACTGCGCGGCGCGCACGCGCAAGACACTTGCACGACGTGCCACGCACCGAAGGCCGAGCCCGACGCGGCAGGTCGCACGTTCGGTTTCATCGCCGACGTCTTCGGTCCGTTCGAGGGCTGCGTCACGTGCCACGCCGATCCGCACCAAGGGGCGTTCCATGCCGACGATCACTTCGCGCCGCATCCTGAGGGGCTCTCGGGCTGCGCGCGCTGCCACGTCGAGACGTCGTTCCGCACGCCGCGGGGCGAGTTCGACCACGGCCGCACGACCGGTTTCCCGCTGAACGGCGCCCATGCCACGGCCGGCTGCTCGGCCTGTCACCCGCCGCTCGCCTACCCAGACGCGCTGGGCCGCACGCGCGCTCGCGCCGTCGGCCGTGCATGCGCGGATTGTCACGAAGATCCGCACGCCGGGCAGTTCGAGGTCGCCGGACGCATCGACTGCTCCCGCTGCCATCGAAGCACCGACAGCTTCCGACAGATCTCGTTCAACCACAACCTCAACTCGCGATTCCCGCTCGACGATGCCCACGAAACCGTCGCATGCTCGGCCTGTCACAAGGAAGTCGAACACGACGGCGAGCGCTTCATTCGATACCGGCCTCTCGGAACCCAATGTGTCGATTGCCACGGCGATCACCGAGAACCCCTCAGACGGCGCAAGAAGACGAGGTTCTGACGATTCGAAATCTCATCGCGATCCTGCTCTTGATCTGGGTCGGGGCGTGGCTCCCGGGAACGGCCACGGCGCTCACGCCTTCGAACGACGAAGACGTCGAGAAGGCGACCGTGCGCGTCTTCGTGCGCATCGCCTCCGTCAAGTCGAACTCGCTCGTCGTGATCGACCGCGGAGCGAGCGACGGTGTGCAGCGGAGCGACGTCGTCACGTTCTATCCGCGCGACGGACGCGAGTACCGCGGCACCGTCATCCAGGTGAACGATCGAAACGCGACGATCGAGCTGCTCGACGACGCGGTGCGGCCGAGTCCGGGAACGCGCGGCGACTTCATCGTGCGCGCCTCGCGCCTGCTCGAGCTGAAGCGCGCCGCGGGCGAGATCGCGCCCGCGCGCCCGACGAGCGAAGACGACACGGCCGAACGCAACGACGCGAAAGACGACGCCGAGACGGGCACGGGCACCGATTCGAATGCCACGACCGAAGCGAGCGACGACGCGCCGCGCGGCGAGTCCGCGACGTCGGACGCGATCGCCGATTCGTCGCGATGGACACGACGCGACGATTGGAAACCCGGCATGCCGCTGCTCGCCCAAGTCGAGCCCGTCCATCCGCGCGACCGCAGCCGTCGTCTCACGGGGCGAGCATGGATCGCGGCCGACGCGAATCGACAAGGCGGTCGTGGATCCGACGCGCTGCTGCGCACGGGAACCGACCTCGACTACGACAATCCGTTCGGTCTCGGCGGGCGCGTCCGCTTCGACGGCGAGATGAACTACCGCTCCATCGACGATCCCGACGACGGCGACGAATCCGACGGCGACTTCCGCATCGATCGGTTCTCGTACGCGTTCGGCGGCACGCGCTACGCATCGACGCGCATCGAAGTCGGTCGCTTCCTGCACTACGGCGTGCCCGAGTTCGGGATCCTCGACGGGATCGAGTGGGGGCAACGTCGCGACAACGGCGACCGCTTCGGCGCGAGCATCGGCCTCTTGCCGGAGCTCGATTACGACCTGAGCGGCAGCAGCGACCTCTCGCTCGCCGCCTACTACTACTGGGTTTCGGACACGCGCGAACAGCTCCTGTTTGGTGGCGCATACCAGAAGACGTGGCACGACGGCGACGCCGACCGCGACCTCTTCCTCGCCAAAGTACGCTACCTCCCGATCGACGGATGGCGAGCCCAAGGAACGCTGTGGATCGACTACTACGACTCGAGCGACGACGCGAAAGACGCGACGTTCGAGCTCACGCAAGCGTACGTCACCGTGAACCGCACCTGGCGCGACGAAGGGATCGACTTCACGTACCGCCGCATCAAGTTCCCCGAGCTGTTGCGCGACGAGTTTCGGCCCGTGCTGGCCGTCGACCTCGATCGCAACCGCTACGACCGATTGGCCGCCAACGGATGGCGTTGGCTCACGAAGAACCGACGACTGCACGGTCAGGTCGGCATTTGGAACGACGAGGACGACACGGGAGGCGACGCCGAGCTCGGCCTCGACATCCAAGACCTCTTCGTCGACGGTGGACGCGGTGACGTGACGGCGTTCGGAACGCGAGGCCAGTTCGAGCGCGCCATCGGCGCGCGCGTCTCGTACGGAAGGTACGGCGACGGAGGAAGCTGGAACGTGCTGTACGAGATCGTCGACCATCGCCTCGACGGTTTCTCGAGTGACCGCGACGACCTGATCCAACATCGCGTCCGCGGCACGCTCGACTTCTACATGTCGGCGGCTTGGACGCTCTCGCTCTACGGCGAGGGCGGCTTCTGGGACGATGACAGTTCCATCGCGGGAGGCGTCTATGTACAGACGAACTTCTAGCCAGACGAACCACCACGCAGGCGAAGTGCCAGAGCGAGGAGCCGAAGAGCCCATGCGTCTTTCGTTCGACACCGGATCGATCGTCCGTGGTATCGCGGCCGCAAGCATGTTCGTGTTCGTGGTCCTCGTCGTCTGGGCGTGCGTGAGCCCCGACCCCGGTGCGGCGATGCGGCATCGTTGGTGGTCGCGTCTCGGCCCCGTGCTGCCGCACGACAGCTTCCCCGCCAACTGTGACCTCTGCCACGAGGGCGATCGCTGGGACGTGCTCGTCGACGACTTCCGCTTCGACCACGAAGCCGAGACCGGCGTGCCGCTCGCGGGCGCGCACGAACACGCACAGTGCATTCGATGCCACAACGATCGCGGGCCCGTCGAAGTCTTCCAATCGCAGGGCTGCATCGGATGTCACGAAGACGTCCACTTCGGCGAGCTCGGACCGGACTGCACCGAGTGTCACGATCAGCGGTCGTGGCGACCCTCGGACCCACTCGCCCGGCACTACCACACCCGATTCCCGCTGACCGGAGCGCACGCGGCCGTCGCGTGCTTCCGCTGCCATCCGGGCGCCGAAGTCGGGAAGTTCCTGCCGACCGACACCGAGTGCGTGACGTGCCACCGCGACGACCTAGCGCGCACGACGAACCACATCGGGCTCGGCTGGGTCGATCGCTGCGACCGCTGCCACATCCCGACGCGGTGGCAGCAGGCCGAGGTCCGTTGATGCACGACGGCCGGCGCGGCAGACAACCGCGGTTCGGGTTGCTAGGCTCCGGCATCGTGGTCGAACGAAGTCGAAAGCTCGCTTGCGTCTTGTTCGCTGCCCTCGCGATCTCCATCGCGGCGAGCGGCTGCGGGGGGTCCGCGCCTCGAACGTTCGAGGGGCCGCGGCACGTGATCCTCATCAGCCTCGACACCACGCGCGCCGACCACATGGGCTTTCTCGGCTCGAAGGTGCGCACGCCCAACCTCGACCGATTCGCGAACGAGGCCGTGGTCTTCACGGACGCGATGACCGCCGCGCCGACGACGCTCGCGGCGCACACCTCCATCCTCACGGGGTCGCATCCGCAATCGCACGGCGTGCCGCGCAACGGCTTCGTCGTGAACGACGACAACGTCATGCTCGCCGAACTCCTCGCCGACGAGGGGTTTCACACGGCCGCGTTTCTGGGCTCGTTCGCGCTCGACAGCCGCTTCGGCTTCGACCAGGGCTTCGACGTCTTCGACGACGACTTCGACATCCAGGTCGACCGCGACTCCTACGACCAGAACCAACGACGCGCCGCGAGCGTGACCGATGCGGTGCTCGAAGAGATCGGCGGGTCGTCGCCGGATCGACGGTTCTTGTTCGTTCACTACTTCGACCCGCACTCGCCTTATGATCCGCCCGAGCCCTACAGGGGGATGTACGCCGCGGGCCCGAATGCTCCGAAAAGAGCTGCGCTGCCCGAGCTCGGCGCGTCGGCCGCGGCGCACCAGAAGGCCATCTCGGGAAGTCCGCGATCCGTCTTCCGGCACGGGCTCACGCGCGAGCTGCTCCACGGCGCGACGGGCGAACCGCGCGGCGACGACGAAGCCTTCGCGGCGCTCTACGCGGGCGAGGTCTCGTACCTCGACGAACACCTCGGCCGACTCTTCGACGGACTCGACGAAGCGGGCATCCTCGACGACGCGCTCGTGATCCTCACGGCCGATCACGGCGAGACGTTCTACGAGCACGCCGACTTCTGGAACCACGGTCTTTGGGCCTACCAGACCACCGTGCACGTGCCGCTCGTCGTGCGGTTGCCGGGCGCCGCGAGCGCGGGAAAGCGCATCGAGTTACCCGTCTCGACCGTCGACATCGTCCCCACGGTTTGCGAAATGCTCGGTCTCGAGCTTCCCGACCGCGTGCAGGGACGCAGCCTCACGGCCGCCTGGGACGATGCGCGCCCGCTCGAGCCTCGCACGGTCTACTGCGAAGCGACGCAGCCCGTGGCGCCGGAGATCGAGAGCGGAGTTTCGTGGACGAATCTCAGCAAGCCCAAAGCCCTGCGCCGCGGCTCGATGAAGTACATCTTCGCGCGCTACCTCGGGGTCGAGCAGCTCTTCGACCTCGCCGCGGATCCGGACGAACGCGTCGACCTGCTTCGTGATCCTACGCCCGATGCGATCGCCACGCGGGAGGAGTTCCGCAAGGAGATCGTGCGGATCACGAGCGAGATGCCGGCCCCGCTGCCGTCGAGCTTCAATCCGGCGCAGGAACGCGAGGTCATCGAGCGCCTGCGCCGGCTCGGTTACGAGGTCGGTGACGAAGACGAGTGAGACGTGTCGCTCACGTCCGCTCGATCGTCGCCTTTTCGCGCAGCTCCTTCACGAGCGCTTCGGTCTTCTCACCGCGCTTGCTCTGCTCGAGTTCGGCCTTCAGCACCGGCGCGACCTCGTCGAACGACCGCGTCTTTCCTTCCTTGCGATCCGTCACCTTGATGATGTGATAGCCGAACTGCGTCTCGACGACATCGCTGATACCGCCGACGTCGAGCGAGTGCGCCGCGTTCGCGAACGTGGGATCCATCACGCCCTTCAGCGGGAAGAAATTGAGGTCGCCGCCTCGCTCGCTCGACGAGCAGGTCGAGTGCTCCTTGGCGAGCGCCGCAAAATCGGCATCGGGCTTCTTCACTTCGACGAGCGTCGCCTCGGCTTCCTCGCGAAGCGCTTCCTTGTCGGCGCCCGGATCTCGGGTGCCGAACAAGATGTGGCTCGCCCGTACCTGCGTGGGAACCGTGAACCGATCGTCCTTCTGTTCTTCGTAGCGCTCCTTCGCTTCGTCGTCGGTCACTTCCACCGCTTCGGGGTAGAGCTTGTCGACGACCTTCTTGGCGATCATGTAGCCCTTGAAGTCGGGATTCGAGATCGTGTCGTTCTTGTACTCTTCCACCGTCTTGCCGAGGTTCTCCTTCACGAGCTTCTCGAACTCTTCCTCGTTGCTGTCGTTCGCGAGGATCGTCAACTCGGTCTGGCGATCGACCTCGGACTTCATGTCGTCATCGGTGACCACGATCTCGTTCGCGGCGGCCAGGTTCTCGATCAGCGTGCGATCGATGACGGCCTCGATCATCTGCGGTCGCGCCTGCATCCGGAACTGCTCGAACTGATCGGGCGGGACCGGCCGGCCACCCGCTTGGCGCTTGACGACTTCTTGCAGCATCCGCGTGATCTCGCCCTCGGTGATCTCGGTCCCGTCCACGGTCGCGATGACGGTCTCCGGATCCATGTCGGCCAGCTTCTTCGCGGCCTCGTCGGCGGCCCGCGCCTGATTGGCGAACTCGCCGGGGCGCTGCGAGCCGGATTCGGCACCCGAGGCCGGTTCGTTCGTCTTCGCCGTCGTCGAGGACGACGAGGCCGAGCTCCCCGAAGCGCTTCCCGCGTCTCCGTCTGCTTGGCTCTCGGACTTCGAGCAACCTGCCGCGAGGCACGTCGTGAGCAAGGCGATCAGCACATATCGGAGTACGGAATGGTTCTTCATCGGTCGGTCCTCGTGGTTTTGTCGTGGTCGGGCCGGGTCGGCCCGCAGTCGGCGTGGGCGAGAGTCGCGTTGCCGAAGCGAAGAGACGGATCTCGGTCGAACGCGGGGTACGTGACGGATCCGCGGCGAATGTCGACGGTTTTCGAGCATTCTAGACCGTAGCGGTGCCGCGCACAACGAATCCGGATCGCAGGGCTCATGTCCGGATCGGAGGGCTCATGACCCCCGCCGGGGGCTCCCCGAGGTCTTCGGAGCGGCCGGAAGCCATACGGCGATACCGCCGAACCCATCTGCTTCTCAGTGCTCGCGACGGTTCTCGCGAACCTGGCGCGCGCGATCCGCGAAGACGGGAGCGATCCGCTCGGCGAGAATCCGATGACCATCCGCGTCGAAATGGCAGTGGTCGTAGTAGACCGTGTCGCTCACGTCGCGGAAGACGCCGGAAGCATCGAAGAACGGCACGCCGAGCTCGTCGAGGCGCCGCCCCGCTTCGCGTAGTCGCGGATAACCGTACTCCGTTGCCGCGACCCAAGCCCCGCTCGCTGCGGCCGCACGCTCCGACTCGGTCAGGGGCTTCGACCCAGGATCATGGAGTGTCGGCTGCAGCACGTGCAGATACGCGATGCCACGAGCCTCGCACATCGCCGCCATGGAGCGCGACGCCTCGAACCAGCCTCGCACGATCCGATCGACGTCCTCGCGCCACGACAGTTCGTAGGGCGCGGCGGCGGGCCGAGGAATGCGCTCCAGGGCGCTCTTCCGCTCGAGCTCCGTGCGCGGCGGCCCGGATGTCACGCCGAGGCGCCCGGTCGCACGGGTCGTGAGCCATCGCTGCCGCCGCTCGTGCGCGCCGACCCAGCGTCGGCGTGCATCCTGTTGGACGGCGAGCGCGATCTTGCCGAAGATGGCGCTTCGAGCCAGCCCGAGACGCTTCGACAACGCGGCCGAACGCTCGGCACGGCGTTCCGCGGCCCGCATCTCGAGTAACGCATCGAGTACCTCGGGGTCGGACGTCACGGGCAACCCCGCGCTCCATTGCGATACGGAGGGAAAGAGAGGATGGGCACCCGCCTCGCTATTCGTCGCTCCGAGCGCGACCTCGTTGAAGCCATCGAGCTCGAGCACGCCATCGATCGAAACCCCGAGCGTCAGCAAGAACCCGAGCGCCGCAGCCTGCTGCGGCTGCTTGAAGCCCGCATGCGCATACTTGACGAACACCACATCGCGACCCCGTAGCGCGTTTGTCTGTTCGAGAGCTTGCTCGAACTCGGCGCGAGCCGCGTTGAAGAATCCCGCCGCGACCGAGCCCCCGAAGACGACGATGCGATACTCTTTGGGCGCGGGATCCTCGAGCAGCGCGGCGATGACACGATGGAACTTCTTCGTGTTGCGCTCGAATCCATAGTACGGATGGGGAAGCGTCGCCCGCTCCCCCGCCCGCCTCACGCCTGCCGTTGCGGGTGTTCTCTCCAAGTCGCTCGAAGCGCCCGTATCGTCCGAATTCGTCGACGCCGTGCTCTCGACCGTCGCATCGGTGCGAAGCTCGTCTCGATAGGATTGTACCGCAGCCTCGATCGCCTCCAGAGTCGCCACGCGGGAGTAGGCGTCCCCACCGATCCATAGCACGACCCGCGCAGCCCCTTCCGAAAGGGCAAATCCCAAGAAGAGAGCTCCGAACACGAAGACGATCCTACGACCACGACTCATGCCGGCTCCGAACGAAAAGTGCGTCGCGATTCGCTCCGCGAAACGCTATGTTGGGGTCCCGGGCGAGCCTACACGAATCCGAGGAAATGATCCATGCACCGAACCATCCCCCAGCAACGACGGCAGCTCCTCACCGTTCGACTCCTCGTGGCGCTCGCGATCGGGCTTCTCGTACCGTGCGCCCTCGCCGGCTCGCCGACCACGTCGACGAGGGCCCTCGACGACGCCCCCCCCGCCACCCGCCCCTCCGAGGAGACCGGATCAGACGAGGACACGCCGCCCCCCGAAGCGAACGAAGACGAAGCGAACGAAGACGAAGCGAACGAAGACGAAGCGAACGCCGACGATGGGTCCGACGATGAGTCCGACGACGAGCCAGACTTCGAGTCGTTCTTCGATTGGCTCGGCATCGACTGGGCATTCGAGCCCGAAGATCCGTCTCTCGTGCGTGAACCCGCCGAGCGTGACGCGCTGACGATCCCCGCCCGGGACTGGGCGTTCTCTCTCGGCAACTCCCGGCGCACGCACGGGCTCCGGCTGAACCTCGTCGACGATCACGTCGAGCTCGTCAACGGCGTCAACGTCAGCCTGTGGGCGCCGAAGTGGAATCCCGAGTTCAAAATGCGCGGCATCAACCTGTCGCTGCTCGGACTGCGCGCTCGCGAGCTCGACGGCATCTCGGTGAACGGGCTCGGCCCGATCGCCCAGCGCGTGCGCGGCTTGTCGTTCAGTGTGCTCGGCGGTTCGTTCGAAGATTCGATCGGACTGCAGGTCGCGGGGATCGGCCTCGCGGGCGGCGACCATCTCGGTATCGCGGCGGCGGGCCTCGGCATGGGCGGACGGAACTTCCGTGGGCTCAACGTCGCGGGAATCGGGATGGGAGGCTACGACTTCACGGGTCTCAACATCGCCGGAATCGGCATGGGCGGACACGACTTCGAGGGTGTGAGTCTCGCCGGCCTCGGCATGGGTGGGCACGACTTCGAGGGCATCCACGTCGCCGGCCTCGGCATGGGTGGGCACGACTTCACCGGCATCGGCCTGGCGGGACTCGGAATCGGGGGACAGGACTTCGTCGGCTTACACGCTGCGGGACTCGGCATCGGAGCGCAAGACTTCACGGGCGTCGGCATCGCCGGGCTCGGGATCGGCGGGCAGGATCTTCGCGGCATCTTCGCGTGCGGCCTCGGCATCGGCGCACGCGACATGAAGGGCATCGCGCTCGCGGGCCTCGGCGTCGGCGGACGCGACCTCACGGGATTGCACGTGGCCGGCGTCGGAGTCGGCGGCAAGAACGTCGTCGGCGTGGCCGCCGCGACCGCGACGATTCAATGCCAAGACTTCGACGGACTCGCGATCTCGGCCTTCAACCGGACGCGCAAGAGCATGCGTGGTCTCTCCGTCGGGATCGTGAACGCCACGGAAGACCTCCACGGTGTGCAGATCGGAGTCCTGAACTACGTCGCCGAGAATCCGTACTGGCTGCGTCTGCTGCCCATCGTCAACTTCCGCTTTCCCTGACGATCGACGAGGTCAACGAAGGGGCTCCGGGCGCACGACTCCGAGGTCGAACGTCTCGGCGGTCGGAATGACGAGATGCGGCACTTCGAGATCGTCGCCCTCTTGCTTGCGCCCGACGAGACGCGCGGCTCCGCTGGGCACGGTCGCCGTGAACGATCCGTCTCGGGACCGCGATAGCAGGGCCGTCGCGGTTCCGACACCGGACACGTCGACCTCGAAGTACCCGATGCGATCCAGCGCGACGGCGGAGTCCTCGTCGGTCCCGTGGAGAGATGCCGCCGATCGCGAGAACGTTGGCGGGAATTTGCCTCAAGTCCGCGACGACCTTCGGCCGATGTTCGACGATTGTGCTCCGATCGACCTCGAACCTTCGCCTGGACGCCGATTTGCGCAAACCGCGAGTCGGCGATTGCTGCCGCCCGTCACCGCAAACGAAGACCGGGAGAGACATCGCACATGGGTAAAGGCCGACGGAACCGCGCCGAATCGCCGTACGAAACGGGGACCCCACGCCGCGCCGCGATCGCGTCCGCACTGTTGCTGGGGGTGGCCATCGCCCTCGGCGGCTGCGTCGATTCTTCGGGACGTACGAACAGCTCCGCGACGGCCGAGACGTGCATGACGTGCCACAACGGCTCGCAGCACGACGACTACCGCGGGCCGGGCCTCGAGAACCCGCATCCCTTCGCAGGCGCGTCGAACCTGCGCTGCACGCAGTGCCACGGCGGGAATCCTAATGGCAAGGATGCGCTCGCCGCCCACGTGCCGCCCCCTCCCGAAATCGGCGACCGCGAGCAGTGGGAGCGCGATCCGCTCGCCTACTTCAATCGATTGACACTCACGGGCATCGACAAGTTTGCCGACTACGAAGCGAACGGGATTCTCTACAGCCCGCTCGACTACCTGCAGTTCATCAACCCGGGCGACCTCCGCGTGACCGAGCGCGGACGCAGTTGCGGGCAGTGCCACCAGGCACACAGCGCGACTGTCGCCAACAGCATGCTCGCCACCGAAGCCGGAATCTTGTCGGGAGCCGCGTATGCGATCGGCGTCGACAATGCCGTGCCCGAGAACGCGGGCCTCGACGAAGACACGACCGCCGACCTCGCGTTTCGCGCCGTCACCGACCTGACGTTCGACGACATGGCGCGCGACATCGGCACCGTGCGCCGCCTGCTCGAGTTCCCGGTATTCAGCGGTCGCGAAGACGACGGGCCGCTCGCCATCCGCAACAACCCGGCCTACGACGCCGAGAATCTCCCGCAGCATCTGAACGACGACAACTCGTGCATCACCGATTCGCCGCTCGCGAACCTGTTCCACGAACAGGTCGCGTTCACGTGCGGCGATTGCCACCTCGGCAGCGCGGGCGCGAACAACCGCTACGGCGACTTCCGGTCCTCGGGGTGCACGGCGTGTCACATGCCGTACAGCCTTTCGGGACGCAGCACGACGGGCGACCCCAACGTGAATCGCCTCGAACCGGCCGACCCCGACGACATCGACGAGCCCGAGCTGCCGCACCCCAAGCGCCACCTCATCACGAGCGTCGCGCAGACGCTGCCGAGCGGCGAGCTCGTGCAGGGCATCGACGACTACGCGTGCGCGGGTTGCCACCAGGGCTCGAACCGCACCGTGATGCAGTACTGGGGTATCCGCCTCGACCAGAACCAAGACGTGCGCCGCGGCGTGCAGTATCCCGCGCAGCCGGAGGACTACCGCACCACGTCGGGCGATCCGCGTCTTTTCGATCCCGAGATCGGCAACAACACGTTCAACGGCCGCAATCGAAACCAGTACCTCTTGTTCGAGGACTACGACGGCGATGGTCGCGACGACACTCCGCCCGACATCCACTACGAAGCCGGTATGGGTTGCATCGACTGCCACGGCTCGTACGACCTGCACGGCGGGAATGTGCTCGCGAACGCGACCGACATCCACAGTCGCATGGGTCAGAGCGTCGCGATCCGCTGCGAGAGCTGCCACGGAGGCGTCGATACGTATGCCCCGACCGCGCCCGGTCTCGACTGGGACGGACGGCCCGCCGAGCTCGCGATGGACGCCAAGGGCAACGCGCTCGATCACGTGTATCGTGACGCCGAGGGCAACTACTACCTGCGAAGTCGCCTGACCGGCAACCTGCACTACATCAAGCAGACGCTCGACACGATCGTCGATACGGGACGCATCCATCCGTTCACGAGCGAACCCGTCTACAGCGAGAAGGCCTCGTTCGCGATGGGCTACGACGACGGCAATCCCGCCACGGGCATCGGTCCGCAGCAGCAGAACACCGGTTCGAACGGATTCTGCCACAGCACGTCGGCCGGCGTGAGCTGCGTCTCGTGCCACGCCGCGTGGACGAACACGTGTACGGGGTGCCACCTCGAGGGCGAGTACAACAACGGCAACAACTTCAGCAACATCACGGGCGAGCGCATCGTGTTCCGCGAGCGCGAGGCCGACTTCGTCTATCAATCGCCCGTTCCGTTCCAGCTCGGCGTCGGCCCCGACAACGAGATCGATCCGATCAGCCCGAACACGAAAGCGTTCTTCACGTGGCGCGATCGACAGGGCAACTTCTCGGAGACGTTCGCGTTCACGGACCGCAACGGTGGCGGCAACAACCCCGACCGCTCGATCGCGCCCGCTCTAGGCCACAACGTCATGATGCCGCACTCGATCCGCGGCAAGGTGAGCCCCGCGAACGAAGGCCCGCGCTACTGCACGGCCTGCCACCTTACCGAAAACTCGATCTCGCAGTTCGGATCGGAGTACGAAGCGTTCCGCGCGGCGATGGCGAGCGGCGACTACGGGTCGCTCGACTTCGACCTGCTTCAGGAGCACATCGGCAAGAACCCGAACAACCAGCTCGATTCGCCGCTTTGGGTGCACATGGTCGCCGGTCTCGGCAGCGGCCTGTTCCTCTTCGACGAGAACGGCTGCCCCGTCAACCCGCTCGACGAAGACGACGACCGCAAGGGATGCGACAACGGCGCGCCGGCCGACAACTTCGACCCCGCGAACGTCGCGTTCAACCTCGACCGACTCGTCGACGGCACCGGGCTCGAGCAAGGCTCGAGCAACCACCCGATGCTCGATCCGTTCGGTCCGAACGACAAGCGCCAAGGCGCGGCGAACCCGAACCTTGCCGGACCGCTCGGCGTGCGGCAGCTCCTGCGGCTCGCCGATCCGGCGATCGGGATCGTGCTCGATTCGTGGATCGACGCCGACGGCATCGGCCGCGGCAACGCGCCCGACTTCGGGGACGACGGGGGCGGCAGCCCGCCGAGTCGACGTCTCCCCGACCCCGAGACGAAGCGCCCGGACGCGCGCAAGCCCGACGACGACGAACCCGTCGAGCCGAAGCCCGAGCGCGAGTAAACGTCGAGAGCGCGCATCGCCGCGACACTTTGCGATACTGCTCGCCGACCGCAATCGACTTGCGAGAGGCGAGTGAACGTTGCAGCCTGAGGATTCCCCTGTGCCGGCCACCGTCGCGGTTTGCGGCGGTGGCCCGACCGGCCTGTTCGCGGCCCTGACGATCGCCGAACGGCGACCCGACGTCCGCGTGCGCGTCTTCGAAGCCAAACCCGGCTTCGGGCGCAAGTTCCTCGTCGCGGGCCGCGGCGGGCTGAACCTCACGAATGCGTGCGACGACGACGCGCTGCTCGCCCGCTACGCCCACGACACAAGCGACGACGCGAACGACGACGATCGACACGCCCCACCGCTCGACGCGCGCCTGCGCGAAGCCCTCACGCGATTCGGGCCGAACGAGCTTCGCGCATTCGCGACGCGCCTCGGCATCGAGACGTTCGTCGGCCCGAGCGGACGTGTGTTCCCACGCGAGCTGCGCGCCTCGCCAATGCTGCGCGCCTGGCTCACCGCGCTCGATGCGGCCGGCGTCGAACGCCGCCCCAAGCACCGCCTGATCGCCATCGAACCCGACGGCACGCTGCACTTCGACACGCCAAGCGGCAGGCACACGGAGCGCCCGCACGCGACACTCCTCGCACTCGGCGGCGCGAGCTGGCCGCGCACGGGCTCAACCGCGCAGTGGATCCCGTGGCTTCGCGCGCTCGGCGCCGAGGTCACGCCGCTTCGCCCGTCCAATTGCGGCTTCGAGGTCGATTGGTCGACGTCGTTCGCCGAGCGTTTCGCGGGCACGCCCGTCAAGAACGTGCGCGTCTCGGTCGCGCGCCCAACTAACGACGGCACGAGCGACGAAACCCCGAGCGCCGCGAGCTCGCGCGGCGAGATCGTCGTCACGCGGTACGGCCTCGAAGGCGGCGGTATCTACGACGTGTCACGCGCGCTACGACTCGCGATCGAGACCCACGGCACCGCGTCGCTCACGCTCGATCTCAAGCCCGACGTCGACGAGGCCGAGCTCGCCCGACGCCTCGCGGCCGCGCGCCCCAAGGAGTCGCTGTCGACCGTCCTCCGCAAACAAGCCCGCCTGTCACCCGTCGCCATCGGGCTGCTGCGCGAAGCCGCGCGACGAGCCGGCGATGCGACGACGGCACCCGCGTCCGCACAACCGCCCCGCGACCCCGCAGCCCTCGCCCATGCGATCCGCCATGCGACGATCGAGCTCACGAGCCCGCGCCCGATCGAAGAAGCCATCTCGACCGCCGGCGGCGTCTCGTTCGCGTCACTCGGCGAAGGCTATCGCCTGCGCGCGGCCCCGTCCCTCTGGATCGCGGGTGAAATGCTCGACTACGATGCCCCCACGGGCGGCTTTCTCCTCCAAGCGTGCTTCGCCACTGCGTACGCCGCCGCCGAACAGATCGTCGACGCGTTGCCGACGGAACTCTCCCCGGCTTGATCGCTCTGAGGACCCACCGCCATGACCACCGATTCCCACGCATCGAACCCGGCCCACGTCATCCGCCCGTTGATCGGCTTCGGCTCCATCCGATTCGGGATGACCATGGCCGACGTCGCGCAGATCCTCGGCGAGCCTCGATCTCGCGAAACCGTCACTCATGACGACAGCACCCAGACGACCTACTGGAAGTACGACGATCCGCAACTCGAGATCGGGTTCGACGACGACCTCGACGACCGCTTGGCACGCATCGGAGTCCGCGATCCTCGCGCGACACTCCGTGGCCGTACTCTGATCGGAACCGAACAGGGCCTTTGCCTGATCCTTATCGAGAGTGACGGCATTCGGATCTCGGATGGTGACGAGATGGACGACTTGGGTCTCGCCGATTTCTACTGCGATGACGAGAGTCTCAGCTTCTGGTTCGAGGAAGGAGAACTGACGTTGATCGACATGTTCCCCCGCTACGACGAGGCCGGTGAATTCCCCATCTGGCCGGGTCGCGGCGAGTCATGATCGAGGACGCCGACTTCGAGCGAAGTGCGTCGGATCGATTCGTCGGCTCAGAATGCGCCGAAGTTCGCTTCGAGCACGATCGCGACGCCGAGCGAAGGGGCGTAGTCGTCTTCCCAGAAGAAATTCACGTTGGGCTCGATCTCGAGGAAGAGCCAGTTGCGGTGAATGTTCTTGCGGAAACGGACGCTGGCCTCGTAGCGGCGGATGAGCGTCTCGGGCTCGGTCTGGCCACGCGCCGCCAGGAGGAATCGATAGCCCGTTCGCGCGCCGACGCGGTCGAAGAAGAACAGGATCGTGTCGAACTCGATGCCGTTCGACTCTTCGGAGATCTCGACCTTCTGGCGGAACCGGAACAGCGACTCTTCGAAGCACGCGACGTCGAGGTCGACGCGGGACGTCGTCCCGAAGCCCTCGTCGCTCTCCCAGAACACCCACTGCGTCGGGCGGACGAGCATGCTCTCGCTCAGCTTGAACGTCTTGCGCGCGCGCAGTCGGACGAACGGTTCGGCGGGATAGCGGAGCTTCGCGCCGGCGTCCGCGCTCAGGCTGACCGCGTCGGTGGCGCGCAACACGTAGCGAAGACCCCCGATCGTCGAGCGCTCTTCGTCCGAGTCGGCCGCCTCGAGCGGATCGACCGACTGCTCGAGGTCGTCCTCGTTCGTCGCGTCGAAGAAGAGCTTCCATCGCTTGCGCGTGCCGGGCAGGTCGAGGTCGAGCTTGATGTCGCGCACGAACTCCGAACGGTTGCGTTCGGCGAACTCGTACCCGAGCCGCACGCGTAGCCGGTTCTCTTGCAGCTCCTCCTCTTCGAGCTCGTCGCCGAAGAAGCTGTCGACCTGGACCGCGATCGCGTCCACAGTCTGGCTGACCCACTCCTGGCTGACGTCGAGCCCCAGTTCCCACATGCCGAAGGCCGGCTCGGGGAGCGGCGTCGGGTCGTACCCGAACACCGCGCCGGATTCGAGCTTGAAGCCCGGCTTCGGCGCATCGGGGAACGCCTCTTCCCACGAAGGCGTCTCCTCGGTCGTCGACTCGTCGGGGCTCGGTTCTTCGACCGCAGCATCCTCGGCAACCGCGTCCTCGACGGCCGCCTCCCGCTCCTCTTCGACGCGAGCGGGTGGATCCTGACGGGACGGACCTTCGTCCGACGCGTGTACGGCGGAGAACAAACACGACGCGAGGACGACGCACGAACAGAGGAGGGGTGCCGACTTCATGTAAGATTCGAGCCGCGATTCGACGGTCCGGCAACGCTTTCATCGGCACGAGACCGCGATGGACTCGACCCGAAACCGCGTCTCGGTGCGCCGCCCGCGCGCCGATGCGTGGTGTTCATCCAGATTACCTCGAACGCGGGCTCATGCGGCCGCCCATCGACGCCGGATCCGACATTCCACGCAGATCCGCGTCGATCTCGATCGTGGCGCCATTACGAGACACGAGCAGACTCGAGCTCTCCTGGGTCATCGACGCCATGAGACGCATCTGGAGTTCCATCATGCTGGTGAACTCCTTGCCGTCGAGCCCGATCACGATGTCACCATCGCGGAAGCCCGCTTCGGCGAGACCGCCGTCGGGATCCGTAATGGTCACGCGGAGTGCATTGACGGGGGCCGGCTCGAACGACACGTCGAGCTGGTCGGGAATGCGAACCGTCATGACCCCCGACATCATGTCGCTCTCGTCCATGAGCGTGTACGTCCCTGCGGCGACCTTACGGAACACGGCCTGCCCCGCATCGTTCACTTCGGCGCTCGCCCCCGACCACGACTCCTCGGCCTCGTTCGCGAGACTGAACGAGCGCGACTTGCTGCCTTCGGGCACTCGCACGATGAGCGTATAGAGCGCCGGGATCTCGAGCGTGATCTCGTTCGTTCCGGAAACGAGCGTGACGGGCGTGCTCGACACGAGGCGCGACCAGTACCGCTCGCCCGTTCGCGTTCGCAGCTCGACTTGATACGAGCCCGGCTGCACGGGGCCGAGCCGCATACGCCCCTCGACGTCGAAGGACTGCTCGGCCCGGAACGCCACGGACTGATTCGGATTCGACTCGCCAAGACGTGCCACGAGCTCGCCTTCATGACCGCTCCCTGCGTAGCCCGCGAGCGTCACCAGAAGCTCGGCCGGATCCGTGAACCGGACCGTGATCTCGGAGTCTTCCCCGACGCGAACGGTCGTGGTCTCCGCGCCGTACTTCGCCGAGACGACCGTGAGCTCCGTCACGGCATCCTCGAAGTCTCCGACGTTGCCGTTGCCACGCACTGCGGCGTCGAGCGCCAGCCAATGTCCGCCCTCCGGGCGCGCCGACACGGTGACCTGGGTCGAGAACGACGCGCCGTTGGCTTCCCGGACTTCCACCGTGGCGGTGACTCCGCTCGTCAACTCGCTCCCGTCGGGCGCGTAGGCGTACAGCACGATCGCACCCGACTCGGCAAGACTCGGCAGGGTGAGATCGACGCGCACCACGTCGTTCGCAACGATGACGGACTCGACGTCGCGGATCGTCTCGTTGCCGCGCGCCACTCCGACCGCGTACGTGCCGGGCGCAATGTCGTAGAACGAGAACTCGGGATCGAATTCGTGCACCACGGCCTGACGCCCTTCGCCCGTGAGCTGCTCGGGCGACGGCATCACCCCGTCGACCGTCTTCATGATTCGAACCGAGATCCACTGTCGCGAGCCCTCTCCCTCCGGAATCGACACCTCGCCGAGAATCCCGTTGCGTGCGACGAGGTCGAGCGTGACCGAGTCGTCACTTCCCCTCTCACCGACCGAGACACGCACCTCCCGCGAAGCGAACTCCTGGCGCTCGCCGGCCAAGGCGACCAATCCGTAGACGCCCGACTCCAGCTGCAGCCGAGGCGACTCGGGTGTCCAATCGAGCTCGAACGATATCTGCGCGACGATCGCTCGGATCGACGCTCGATCGGGGACGCTTCCGTCGGGCAACCGCACCGCGACCTCGATCCCGAACTTGCGCTTCGCCCGAAAGTCGATCTCGTCGCCCGCGGCCGCGTCGGATGCCCGTTGCCAGTTCGCGGCCGAGAGCTCGTAGCCTTCGCGGTACGCGCGCACCGAATAGCGCGCGTCGCCGATTCCCGAGAGCGTGTACCGACCGTCGGCGGCCGTGGTGGTCTCGGCGTCGAGCGCCCGACCGTAGTGGTGCGCCTCGACGACGTCGCGGACCTTCGTCTCGAGGCTCTTTCTCACGGGCGGGCCACCGTCCGAGGCGCTCGCGCGATCACGCTTCGCGTATCCCCGAATGACCACTCCCCCGACGCCGCTCCCCGACTCGTCCGTAATGCGTCCCGTGATCGATCCGTTGCCGCCGCGCACGCGGTCGACCGTGATCGCCGCGAGCGCGTCCGCCAGCGTCGCGAGGCCTTCGGCATCGGACGCAACGACAGGGTCCGCCGTCGAGACGTCGTCAGCCTCGGTGCTGCGCTCCCGCGGCTCGGATCGTTCGGACACCGCTCGAGCTTCGCGCGATCGCGACGGTTCTTCGGCAGGTCGCCGACTGGCGAGATACGTCGCAGCGAGGTATCCGAGGACAAGGCCGAACACGATACCCGCGAGAAACGCAAGGGCGCGACTCATGAGAGCTCCGGAAGACGTCGGGGTCGCGTGTCGATTCGGAACCGCCCGGCCCGGACGCACGCGATCTTCCAAGATACCGGACGACGCGGATGCGAGCAATCTTGCCGCATTCGCTCGTGCCGCGCGAGCGCGTACGATCAGTCGTCGGACTCGAGCCGATGCGCCATGAGCCAACCGACCACTTCCGGCAGAGCCGCCCCGACGACGAGCGTATGACCGAGCTCGTCGAAGACGCGGTCGCGAACGCGCCCCCGGCTTCGCGGCGTGACGCCGCGCCCCCTCGCGAGCGGGTCGAGCGCGCCATGGATCCGCAACTGCGGCGGAGCGCCCTCGCGATCGGCCGAAGCACGCGCGCCCGCAATCGTGCAGAACGCCGCGATCCGATCGGCGTGTCGTAGCGCGAGTGCGCTCGCGATACCGGCGCCGAACGAATGGCCGATCAGATAGATGCGTCGCTCGTCGATCGCGTAGTCGTCCCGGACACTCGCGACGAGGCGATCGAACGCCGCCGCCGCCGACCCGAACGCGAAGGTCTGCGGTGACGCGACGACGAATCCGTACGCATCCGCAAGGCGACAGAGCTTCCCCGCGCCGTAACCGCGCACGAACATGTTCTCGTCACCACCGGCTCCGTGCAGCGCGATCACGAGCGGCACGGCGGGACCGTCGATCTCGACGGACTCGGGTACGTAGAGACACAACGGAACCCGAATCGATCCGACCCTCACGACGCGCCATGAGTGCCCTTCGATGCCGCGATACGGATCGTCACCCTCGGCGAGCGCCGCCCGCTCGCGTCCCAGCTCCCGAAGCAGGACCGAACGGTCGAGCGGAACCGGTCCGCCGCTCCCCTCGACGATCCCGCTGTCGAGCAGATCGTTGCGCGCCGCGAAGATGCTTCGTTCGTCGCCGAGGCCCGCGACCTCCGGCAGACCGTCCAAGAACTCGACGCCCGAGGCTCGGACTCGGTCCGGATCGCTCGGCAGAACCGGGATCCTCTCGGAGCGCACCATCTCGTTCGCATCGGTCGCGCGGACCTGGACATGGATCGCGCTCGCGTCCGCCGTAATCGCCCCCGCCGGGACGACGAGACGCCCGCCGACGAGGGGCTGCTCTTTCGTCGCGCGCAGCGTCATTCGAGCGAGCGAGGCCGTCCCGACGGCCACGCGAACCTCGAGTTCCACCGAACTCGCGCCGCCGAAGTCGACCGCATAGAGAGGCTCGATCGCCAACTCGAGCTCGCGACCCGACGCAGCGACCGGGTTCGATGGTGTCGACCGAAGTCTCAGCGACCGCGCGATCCGCGACGCCAGAGACGTGCTTCCCTCGGGGTAGAGCGAAGTGGTCAGCTCATCCAAAGACCGCAGCACCGCCGCCGAGTCCCCCGCGAAGAATTGCAGCGTGACGGCATCGAATGCCCGATTCACTTCCACGACGCGGCTCCGAGCGGGCGGATGCTCGTGGTACGCCGTCTCGAACGCGAGGTACGCACGAGCGAGATCGGATCGTCGAACTGTGGCAGCCGTCTCGTCCGTGCGAGAAGCGGTCGCGCCGGAACGACCCGGCTGGGCGTCGGCGCGAGACGTCAACCCCGCAAGGGTTCCGACGATCGCTACCGCGACCCACGACGATGTCAATGACGCAAAGCGCGGCATGGGAGGACTCCGAGTCCGCATCGGTCACTCGAACCGACGTCGGCTCGGTCGTGACGGAGTGGAGAGCGGGGAAGCGGACGTTGCATCCGCTCCCCCGCGTCGTAACAGCCGTGGTGATTCGAGGTTGTTCCGCGATCAAGAGGAGAGCTCGGAACCACGGCCACGATACCTTGAAACTCGACTTCGTTCTCGGTTACTGCGCCGAGATCGTGATTTGATCGATGTAGACGTCATCGGCGTTCCCGCTCGCGTCACAGCGGAACCGAATTCGCATGTCGTTCGGGAACGTGTAATTCGATTCACTGATGGTGACGACCGCGTTGTAGAAGGTGTTGTTGTCAAAATCGACGCCGCGCGCGAACGTCGCGACGGTGTTCCAACTCGAGCCGTCCCAATACTGCACCCAGAAGTCTTCGTTGTTTTCCATGCTGCGTGGATAGAAGTAGAAGTCGACTTCGATGCTCGTGTAACCGGGGCCTGCCACGTCGATCCCGTTCGTGAGCGTGAACGACGACGCCACGCCGCTGTTGTCTTGGATGTTGATCGAGCTGTTGCCCTGCCACGAGTAGGTGCCGCCGCTGTAGCGACGGCAGTCGCTACCGCCGTCCGAGTAGTTACCCCAACCCGACTCGAAGTCGTCGTAGGCGAGCACGGTCGGACCGCCGCCACCGGTTTGAGTCGTCGCCGACTCGGTCGACGAATACGAGGTGACGTTCTGGTTGGTGCTGAGATCGCGCGCGCGCACGCGATACTCGTACGTCGTGCCGGGCTGCAGGCCCGTGTCTTCGTACGTCGTGCTCGACTGCCATCCGGAGTCGTGTCCCCCCGCGGTCACGCAGTCGAAGTAGTACTCGACGCCGCTGTCGTCGCTCGCCGTCGTGGCGGTCATCGTGATCGACGTCGTGCCGGACGCGACGGGAAGCGCGGCGAAGGACATCGGGTTCGGCGTCGGCGGCGTGGTGTCGTCGGGCGGCGGTGCGGTGTCGAGCGCGTCCGACGCATTCACGAGCCCCCATCCGTAGGTCGAGTCCCAGCCGCCTGCGCCCAAGTCGGTCGCGGTGCTCTGGAGCTGCGAGCGGATCGCTTCGACGCCGCTCGCGCCGTTGGCGATCATGAGCGCGACGACACCCGCGACGTGCGGCGATGCCATCGACGTACCTTGGAAGAAGTACCAGCTGAACGACGACGGGTTCGCCCGGTTCGACGCGTTCTGGTAGCCCGGGAACGTCATCTGCAACACGCCGTCGATGTAGCCGTCACCGTTCTGGTCGATCGTGACGTCTCCGCCCGGCGCGACGACCTCGAGCGCGGATCCGTACTGCGAGTAGTACGAAAGCGTCTGGTCGTAGCGAACGGCACCGACCGCAATGACCTGGCTGTAGGCCGCCGGGTACGACACCGTACTCACCCCGGCATTGCCCGCCGCGGCGACGAGCACGACGCCCGCGTTGTACGCATAGGCGATCGCGTTCGCGACCGTCGAGCCCGGGTTGTAGCCCGGACTCCAGCTCAAGCTCATGTTGACCACGTCGGCTCCGTTGTCGGCCGCGAAGTAGAGACCGTTCGCAAGCGCGGAGGCGCTTCCGCTGCCCTGATAGTTGAGCACCTTCACGGGCATGATCGACGCGTTGTACGCCACACCCGCGACACCGTAGGCATCGTTCGTGCTCTGCGCGACGGTCCCCGCGACATGCGTGCCGTGCGAGTTGTTGTCATTCGGATGCGAGTCGTTGTTGATGAAGTCGTAGCCCGGGACGAACGACGTGTTCGCGAGGTCCGGCGCCTGGAGATACTGGGTGACGCCGTTCGCGACCGTGCCGGCTTCGTACGACGGGATCGTGTAGTTCTCGTAGGCGACTCCCGAGTCGAGCACCGCGACGACGACGCCCGATCCGGTCGAGACGTCCCACGCCGACGGCATGTCGATGAGCGGGAAGTGCCACTGGAAGCCGTAGTAGCTGTCGTTGGGGATCGCGGTCGCTCGGCAGATCGAGTTGACCTCGGCGTACTCGACTTCGTCGAGCGCCGCGAATCGGTCGACCATCGCGAGCTCGTCCTGACCCGCCGCGAGCGTGACGACCTCGAAGCCCGCAAAGGCGCTGCGCTCCTTGACCGAAGTCCCGAACGCGCGGTGGATCTCGGTCGATGCCGAGAAGCTCGTCGTGTCGCGGAACTTGACGATGATCTCGCCGCGGATGAAATCGTCGGCCGATGGATCTCCGGGCGCGGTCAACGCCGAAGCGGGCTCAGCCACGAGGAAGGGTTGCGCGAACGCACCACTACCGAGAAGCAGAACGGTACCGATGATCGAGAGAAACGGAAGTCCCGTACGAACGAAGTTGCGCATGATGTCGATCCTCCACCATTAGGGGATACCCTGGTCGACGATCGCCGCCCCCGGCCGGCGGCATGCGCGCACCTCGAACGAGTCGAGCCGGATCCGCACGCGACCCCCATCGCATGCGTTTCGACTCGAGTCCGACGACGAGGGCCCCGCGGGGCATGCGCACGCTGCGGCCCTTCGTGTCCCGTCGGATCGACGGAAACAGACTCCGGGCACGGAGCAGAGCGGTGGATTCGTCGTCGCGTTCGAAGATGGTCGAGCCTCTCTCCGGTGATCGGCTCGCCGACTCCCTGTTGATCGGTCGCGATTTTGCGCGGATGGGCGCCACCTGTCAAGTACCCACGCGGGCGCGCCCCACAGCGCCTCGCGCGACAGGATCGGGGAACCGGGCGGAATCGGAGCGAGACTCGAGGCGAGCTCGAAGTACGTGCTTCGGCGGAACCCTCACGCCCGGTGCGACTTCAGCCGATCCGCACAGGGCCGCGTCCGGCTCTCAACCTTCCTCGAGGTACTGTCGGATCGTTCGCAACAGGTGATCGCGATCGATCGGCTTGAGCGTGAAGTCGTCGCAGCCGGCGCTCAGATACTTCTCGCGATCCCGCTCCATCGCTCCCGCGGTCATGGCGACGATCGGCCCCGCGTACTCGCGGGCGCGCAACTCTTCGGTCGCGGCGAGCCCGTCGAGAACGGGCATCTGCATGTCCATCAGGACGACGTCGAACGGCTCCCCACCCTCGTGGGCCTGCAGCGTGAGATCGACCGCCAGCCGACCGTTCTCGGCCTCCACGACCTCGGCACCTGCGAGCGCCAAGAGCCGACGCACGAACATGCGAATCGTTTCGTTGTCTTCAGCGAGCAGCACGCGACAGTCGAGGACATCGGATCCCACGCGACGTGGGCGCGACGTCGCCGCCGAATCGTCCTCCCCGCCATTGCCGTCCTCCGATGTCGGGCTCGGCGCGTCCAACAACTCCTCGCACTGTTCGGGTCGCATGGTGTCGTCGTCGTCGACGAGTGTCTGACCGGACGCGCGCGCCTCGCGAGCGCGGAAGCACGCGAGCACCGGATCGGGATCTTCGATGCGACGGACGCCCGCGAGCGAACCCGTCTCGACGATCACCGCGAACGAACTCCCGTGACCCTCTTGGCTCGACGCCTCGATGGTGCCCCCGAGCATCTCGGCGAGCTTGCGGCTGATGGTGAGACCGAGTCCGGTGCCCTGCGAGCGCCGGTCGGCCATGCGATCGACTTGCGTGAACGGCTTGAAGATCGCCTGCAACGAGTCCGGCGCGATGCCGGCGCCCGTGTCGACGACCGAGAAACGCATCGCCGTCACTTCGCGGCGCACGTCGTCCTTCCCCGGTCGGTACTTCACGAGCCCGTACTCGATCCGAATCGACCCGGCTTCGGTGAACTTGATGGCGTTGCCGACGAGGTTGATCAGGATCTGCCGCAGCCGAATCGGATCGGTTTCGATCGTCTCGGGAATCGGTCCCGCGTGGCGAAGCTCAAAAGCGAGCTTCTTGGCGGCGGCGCGCGGCTTCATGAGGGCTTCGACGTCGCCGAGGATGCGGATCGGCGAGCACTCGCTGCGCTCGACTCGCATCTTTCCCGCCTCGATCTTCGACAGGTCGAGGAGGTCGCGCACGACCTGGAGCATCGCCTGCCCGTTGCGCCGCACGCCGTCGAGGAGCTCCCGCGCGGAGGGATCGAGCGGGGCCTCGTCGAGCAGATCGGCGAGCCCCGTCATCGCGTGCAGCGGCGTCCGGAGCTCGTGGCTCATGTGGGCGAGGAAGGCGGACTTGGCGGC
>JAUIME010000463.1 GCA_030433195.1 bacterium | reverse complement strand
CGTATCGCCAACTGACGATATCGCGAACTGATGGTATCGCGAACTGACGACATCGCGAGCTGGCGACTTCCCTTTGAGCGCAGTCGCTTGCCCGTTCCGCGCAACTGCCTTTCCCGTTGCGCGCAATCGATCAGCGTGCGGGGATCCGGATCTTCTGGCCGGCTCGTAGCTTCGTCGCGTCGGTGATGCCGTTTAGATCCGCGATGCGACCCCAAGCGTTCTCGTCGCCGAGGAAACGAGCCGCGAGGTCGGACAGGGTTTCGTTCGGTTGAACGGTGTACGCGAACGGGCGCTTTTCCGACGGTGACGGCGTTGCGGGCTGATCGCGGCGGTCGTCGTTTTGCCGTGGCGGCTCGTTTGCGAGCTCGCGACCGCCGGATTCGGGGCTTCGTCTCGACGCTGCGGTCGGGTCGCCCGTGCCGCGTGTCGCGCCGAGTGCGCCGCCCGAAGTCGTGCCCCGAGGGGTGTCGACGGGCGGGCGGATCGGTGTCGCGTCTTCGGGGATCGACGGGATCCGGACGCCGCCGATGCGCACGGACCAACGGGTACCCGTATCGGGGCCCCGAACGGCCAGGACGTCGGCGTCGCGGGTCGAAGTCGACGGGGCGGGGGATTCCTGGCGCAACGGACCGCGGGGCAGTCGCGCTCGGGCCTGGATGTACTGATCGACGGTGACAGCCGTCATGACGATCAGTACGAGGATCATCAACGTGATGCCTCGGCTCTTTCCGCCCATGCGCTCCCTCCCCAGGGATTCAGCGTCGCGATCGGGGAGGGGGTGCCGCCCCGATCGCGAAGCCGTTCGAATGTCTTGGTCGCGGCTCTCGCCTTACGAGGTCGCCGCGGTCGAAGGCGTGCTCGCCTTCTTCGCCTCCAGGTACTTGCCGATCCGGATGACGACGGGACTCGCGACGTAGATCGTCGAGTACGTTCCCGACAGGATGCCGATGATCAGCGCGAACGCGAAGCCTTCGAGGTCGCTCTTCTGGCCGTAGTTCAACGCGAAGAGCACGATGACCACGAACAGCGTCGTGAGCGAGGTGAGGATCGTTCGGCTGAGCGTCTGGTTGATGCTGTGGTTGATCGTCTCCGCGCAGGTTCTCGCGAACCCGGTCGAAGATCACGATCGTGTCGTTGAGCGAGTAGCCGACGATCGTCAGGAACACGGCGATGATCGCGTAGCTGATCTTCACGTCGACGAGGCCGAGCGAGTTGAACAGCACGCAGATGCCGAGCGTCACGATCACGTCGTGCACGAGGCACACCGCTGCGGCGAGGCCGTAGCGATACTCGTGGAAGCGGATTCGGATGTAGTAGATCATGAACACGAGCGACAGGAACATCGCGATGATGGCCTTGTTCTTCAGGTCCTTCGCGACGACCTTCCCGATGGTCGTGGCCTTCGGGATCGGCTCGGGGAAGAGCGCTTCGTTGTTCGTGCCGACGAACGCCTTGTGGATTTCCGTCGTCAGCGCGTCTTCGTCGAGGTTGGGCAGCGTCGCGCGCCCCGAGATCCTCCACGGCTTCCAGTTGTCGGCGAGGTTGCCGGCTCGGCCCGGATCGGATTCGACTCGCAGCGTGTCCGTTGCGAGGTGCACACTCCTCATGCGATCTCGGATCGTCGCCTCGTCGACCGTGTCGGGCAACGTCAGCCCGATGCGATAGCCTCCGCGAAGGGCTTCGTCGGCGCTCTCGTCGGTCTCGCCGATTCGTTCGACGTACGGAATGCCTTCGGGGAGCAGGTCGTCGGCGAGGATCCTTCGCAGGTCTTCCTTCAGCGAGTCGGCGTCTTGAGCTTCGATCTTCGAGGTGATCTCGAAGCGGCTCGAGGTGCCGCGCTCTTCGCCGCCGACGAGGATCGTGCGCACGTCGGCGTCGGGATACTTCGGCTGTCCGTTCTCGTCGGTGAGCGTCGCGATGCGATCCTTCACATCGGAGAGCGGGATGGCTTCCTGCAGGCGAACCTGCACGACACCGCCCCCCGTGAAATCGATCGAGTACTTGTCGTCGCCGCGCGAGAAGAAGATCGCGAGACCGCCGATCACGAGGACGATCGACAGGATCGTGGCGGGGCCGGTGAAGCGCAGGAAGTCGATCTTCGGCGTACCGATGAGCCGCATCATCGACAGGTCCTTCAGCATGCCCTTCTGGATCATCCACAGGAAGATGGTCTTCGTGGCGAACAGGGCGCTGAACATCGACGAGACGATCCCGAGCGCCAGCGTCACTCCGAAGCCCTTGATGATCTCGGTGCCGACGAGCACGAGGATGATGGCCGTCGCGAGCGTGGTCACGTTCGAGTCGAAGATCGCGCGGAACGCTTGTTCGTAGCCGTTCTTGACCGATTGGATGAGGGTCTTGCCTTTGTCGCGTTCCTCGCGGATACGCTCGAAGATGAGGATGTTCGCGTCGACCGCCATCCCGACGGTCAGCACGATCCCCGCGATTCCGGGAAGGGTGAGCGTCGCGCTGAAGAGGAGCAGGGCGCCGAGCATGATCAGCAGCGTCAGTATCAGCGCGAGGTTCGCGATGATGCCGGCGAGCCGGTAGTGCACGAGCATGAAGAGCGCGATCGCGGCCAGGCCGATGATCATCGCCAGTCCGCCGCGCCGGATCGCGTCCTCGCCGAGCGTCGGGCCGATGAGGTCTTCCGAGAGCAGCTCGGGCTTGAAGTCGAGGCTACCGGACTGCAGCGTCGCGATGAGCTCTTCGACTTCGTCCGGCTGGAAGCCGCCGGCGCCGCCTCGGATGATCCCGCCGTCGGACAGTTCGTTCTGGATGACCGGCGAGCTGTCGATGCGTCCGTTGAGGATGATCGCGAGCTGACGTTCCCGGTTGGTGCGCGTGAGCTGGGACATCTTGCCGCGCGACTGCGGCTTGATCCCGAAGCCGACGGCGGGGTAGCCCGTTTCGTTGTCGCGCGTAGAGTAGACGCGGCTGATATCGGATCCCGCCATGCCTTGATCGTCGCCGAGCTTGATGTAATCGCCCGGTCCGGAGGGAACACCGTCGCCGTCTTCGTCCGCCTTCGACGTGTAACGCCACGCGAACTGCTGACCCGCAGCGCCTTCGGGGCCCGCGTAGACGGGCGAGGCGTTGCCTTGCGCCGCGAGCTCGGCTCCTTCGGTCTCCATCGCCTCGCGGCGAACGCGCTCCGCGACGAGATCGACGCCGGCGCGCTGCAGCTCGGCTTCGCTCGCGACGATGCGCAGCTCGAGCTGGCCGAGCTGGGTCAGCACGTCCTTGATGCGGTTCGCTTCGGCTTGGTCGGCACCGGGCAGCTGCACCTTGATGCGGTCCGATCCTTCGGGGACGAACTTGATGTCCGCGAGTCCGAGGCGGTTGACGCGCTTCTGCATGACCTTGATCGTCGAGGAGACGCGGTCGGCTGCCGGGGCGCCCGTGCTTTGGTCTTCCGCGGTCTCGTCATCGGCCGGTTCGTCGAGCCCGTACGTGACGGTGTAGCCGCCCTTCAGGTCGATTCCCCAGTTGAAGTCGAAGATCGCGAGGAACAGAACCGAGAGGCCGACGACGAGGCCGATGGCCGTGAAGCGAAGTCCGATATGGCTTTCCATCTAGCGAGTTCCTTTACGGGGTTCGAGACGCGGCGGATCCGGAGGCTCGATGGCGCCGCGGTCGATCGTCGGGTCCGACCGGGGCCTCGTGGCCAGTACTGCGGGCGACCCGGGTTTCAGGTGCCGATTACTACGGGTACTCGGTACGACGGGGGACGCAGGATGAGCTTTCTCGAAAGCGAGCGTCCCCGAGGTTTCAGGACTCGCTGCTCGAACCGGCTTCGCTCGCCTCGGCGGCGGGCTCGGCCTTCGCGGCGGGCGCGGCTTTCTTCGCGGCCTTGCCGGTCGCCTTGCCGGCGTTCTTCTTGTTCGCGCCTCGGAACATCTCTTCCTTGACGCGGGTCGCCTTGCCGACGCGGTCTCTCAGGTAGTACAGCTTGGCGCGCCGCACCTTACCGTGGCGCAGCACGTTGATCTCGCCGATCTTCGGGGAGTGCAACGGGAAGATTCGCTCGACCCCTTCGCCGTCGACGATACGTCGCACCGTGATGCTCTCACGAATGCCGCCGCCCTTGCGTCGGATCAGGGTGCCCGTGAACGCCTGGAGGCGTTCTTTCTCGCCCTCGCGAATGAGGAACTTGATCTCGAGAGTGTCGTCGGCGCGGACGAGCTGCCTGGATCCGAGCTCGTCGACGCGCAGGTAGAGCGGCTTGCCCTTGTAGATCGACGGCCGGATCACCCCGCCGACGACGGGATTGATGACCTCGGAGAGCCAAGGCGCGGACGTGCAGTCGGTGTTGAGGAACGGGCCGTCGAAGGGATTGACGACATCGATGTCGGGGTTCTGCCGAAAGAGCGCGACGCAGGTCTCTGCCCAGTTCGGCGTGAACCAGTAGTCGTCCTCTTGCGTGAACGTGAAGTCGAAGTCCCCGAGGCGCGACATCGCGTAGCGCAGGATCTCACGCTGCACGCGTTGGTTCGCCGAGCCGACACCGGGTCCGCCTTCGCTCTTGGGAACGTGACGGAACTCGAGGCTCCGCCACGGGAAGGCGCGGAAGATCTCGCGCAGATACTGCGCGTAGGGCGCGTAGCTGTCGTTGTCCCAGACGACGAGGTCGACGCCCTTGTTCGTGTGCTTGCAGAAGGAGAGCGCGGAGTCCTTGATGTGCTGCCAGGTCTCGTCGTCGCGGCAGTACGCGAGGTAGTTGCCGAGGACGCGCGCCTCGTGGCCTTCGCGCGCGAGCGGCGCTCGGCGAACGCGTGTCGCGGCGCGCTCGCT
>JAUIME010000462.1 GCA_030433195.1 bacterium | reverse complement strand
CGGCCAACGCGGTTCTACAGCTCGGGGTCCTCGAAGCTCGAGCGCGCAACCTCGAAACCGCGACCGAACTTCTCGAAGAAGCCGTCGAACTGAACCGCACGACCCGCGGCGACGATTCGATGTTCACCGCCTTCGCGCTCCGCAACCTCGCCCTCGCGTGGCTCGATCGCGGAGACCTCGAAGTCGCCGAGCGACACATTCGCGAGGCCTTGGCCATCAACGAACGCGTGCGGGGTCCCGACCATCCGCAAACCACCGAGAATCGATCGAACCTCGGTGAGATCCTGTTGGCCACGGGTCGCGGCGACGAAGCGGGACCGATCTTCCGCTCGGTCCTCGAAGCCCGCGAACGCGTGCTCGGCCCCACGCATCCGGGCACCCTCGTCGCCCTCTCGACGCTCTCCCGCTTTCTGGTTTCCGAGGGACGCGACGACGATGCCGAACCGTTGCTCCTGCGCGCATGGACCGGGCTGCGTGAGAAGCGCGGTCCGCTGCATCCCGACACGCTCACGGTCGGAACCTGGCTCGACGAGCTCTACCGACGGCAAGCGAGATACGAGGATCTCGCGGCCCTGTATCGCCAGGTCGTCGACGCGGCGAACGCGCTCGAAGCTCGCGGCGAGGCCGTTCCGGACGCGCCGAGGATCGCGTCGTATCGCAGCGGACTCGGGGCCTGCCTGATCCGACTCGAACGCCCGCGCGAAGCGATCCCCGTCTTGCAGCGAAGCCTCGCGGACTTTCTCGGCGACGCCATCGATACGCCGTCTCCCATCGATCCCGGGGACGCGCGAGACGTCGCACGCTCGCTCGTGCGAGCCTACGAGGCGATCGGCGAGACCGCGGCCGCGCAAGCCCTCCGCGAGCGACTCCCGAACGACGCGCCACGCGACGACGGCTGACGCTCCATCGCGCCGCGCGATCAGAGCAGCTTCGTCCCGAGCGGCACGTCGGAATCGGGAACGCACAGCACGACCGCGCCGTCCGCATCGTGGAATCCCGTGACGAGGCACTCGGATCGAATCGGGCCGATCTGCTTGGGCGCGAAGTTGACGACCGCGACGACCGCGCGGCCGACGAGCGTGTCGGTCGAATAGCGTTCGGTGATCTGCGCGCTCGACTTCTTCACACCGAGCTCCGCCCCGAAGTCGACGTGCAAGATGTACGCGGGCTTTCGAGCCTCGGGGAACGGCTCGGCCGAGACGATGCGACCGACGCGCAGCTCGACGTTCAAGAACGCGTCGAAGTCGATCTCGGGTCGCATCACGGCGTCACCTCGCGCAGGATTTCGGCGACGCGCGGGCTCGCGTCCCCGAGCAACTGTCCGCGATACGAAACGTCGCCATCGGGAAACGTCACGCGCGCACCGGCCGCAACGAGCAGGTTCGCGATCTCGACGTACGCGTCTTGTCGGTTCTCGGCATCGCCCGAGTACCGCGAACCGTGCGCGAGCCACCCGAGCGGCGAGTAGGCATGGGTCGGATCGAACACCTCGAGCGGCGCGCCCGCGTCGATGAGCTGCCGCGCGTTCTCGGGCGAGCCGAACCACGCGGCCTGATGCAGCGGCGTCGCACCGTCGAGACCTGGAGCCGTGAGATCGGCCCCGGCTTCGATGAGGAAGGCCACGGGCTCCGGGTCCATGCGCCCCGCGACGTCGGCGAGCAGTCGATCTTCTTCGGGATTGCCCGTACGCACGGCGTCCGGATGCTCGGCGAGGATCGAGCGCGCGTCGTCGAGGCGCTTCTCGACGACCGCCACCGCGAAGCGATCCGCCGGCGTGAGGGTCAGGTCGGGCGCGTGCCGACGCAGCGCCTCGACCACATCGTCGAAACCGCGACGGATCGCGTGCGCGTACGCGGTCTTACCGCCCGCGGTCGTCGCGTCGATGTCGGCCCCCTCGTCGAGCAGGATCTCGATCGCACGCACGCGCCGGCGCCGGGCCGCGGTGTGGATCGGACGCTCACCGTAGGCTTCCGAGTACGCGTTCGGGTCGTCGCCGGCCGCGATGCGTCGGCGCAGCTCGTCGTCCCCATCGGGGCCGTAGTCGTGGTCGAGCCAATCGTGCAGTGTCTTCTCGGTACTCATCGCCGTCGTCCTCCATTGCGAGGTTTCGCAGATTCTATCAGGCGCGTCCGTGCGCCTCCGTTGGTACTCTGGTCGAGGCGCCCCGGGAGGAACGCATGACGACACCACGGCACTCGAATCTCGTACTGCTCGGGCTCGCGACGCTCGTCGTCGCGGTCGCGATCACGTTCTGGCTGCTGCTCCGCCGCGACTTCCCCGATGCGAAGCTCGACACCCGCCGCGATTCGCGACCGTCGGCTCCGCGCGACCCCGGCGAGGATGCGGCGAGACGATCCGACTCGCCTCGGCCGAGCACAGTCCCCGACGCAAGAGCCACGGAATCCGATTCGATCCCCGCCGACGCGCCGATCGTGACGATCGAAGGGCGCGTCGTCGATCCCTTGAGCTCGCCGATTCCCGACCTCACGATCCGCCACACACCAGACTCTCTTTCGCCGATCCTCGGAGCCTCGGGAGCCGACGGCGCCTTCGAGATCGATGTCCCCGCCGTCGACAGCCCGCTCTACGCGGTCGGTGACGGCTACGTCACGCTACGATCGACACGCATCCGCCCCGGCGACTTCGATCGACTGCACGTGGTGGTCGTGGCTCCCACGGTCGATCTCACCGGAATCGTCGTCGACGAAGAAACGGGCGAACCGATCGCGAACGCGCGCCTTCGGACCGAACTGCCGCGGACGTTCTTCACCTCGATTCGCGACCCGCTCGACGCGACGTCACCGCAGGAGTTCCGAACCTCGACGAACGGCGAAGGCTCGTTCGTCTTCGAAGACGCGCCCGCGTACCGAGGGATCGAGGTTGTCGCCGCCGCCGACGGCTACGACACCTCGCGCATCGAGATGCCCGCGACCGATCGCGACGACATCGAGATCCGACTCGTGCGTCGCCCCCCCGATCCCGAGCCGATCTACCTCGAGGGCATCGTTCTCGCTCCGTCGGCCGAGGCGCTTCCCGGGGCGCAAGTGTGGGTCGGAGACGACTCGACCGAGAGCGGTCGCGACGGGCGTTTCCGCCTCGACGTCTCGGACGCGATCCCCGATGACGATCTCGTGTGCGCCGCGCGCGGCATGCGACCGATCCGTCGCGAGGGCTTCGGCCGCGTGATCCGAACGGCCGCCGAATCGAACGAACCGCTCGAACCGATCGAGCTTCGTTTCGAGGGCGAGTCGCTCTCGATTTCGGGCTTCCTCGTCGACGAGGACGACCGCCCCCAAGGCGGTTTCCTCGTGCGGCTCGAGGATCCCACGATCCTCACGCCCTACCAAGTCCCACCCGAAACCGCCGAGACCATCGCCGATCGGAGCGACCTCCCGCAGACGATCACCGGCAGCGGCGACGGAAGCTTCGCACTCGGCGGGCTCGACGACCGCGACTACCGAATCCGCTTCGCGCGACCGAACACGCTCGAGGTCTTCGTGACGGAACCCGTGCCCGCAGGCACCGAGGACCTCCGCGTGACGCTCCCCGCGCTCCGTCATTCCCGACCGCTGACGGGGCGCGTCGTCTCGATGACGGGCGAACCGATCTCCGACGTCCGCGTAACGCCTTCGATCTATCTTCAACGCACGAGCAGCGGCTTCGCGTCGCATCCCGGCCATCCCGTACTCACGAATCACGCGGGCGAGTTCGAGATCCGCGGTGCGCCGCGGTTCGAGGGGTTTCTCTCGTTCGAGTCGCGCGACATCATCCCGAAGAGTGTCGACATCCCGGACACGTTGCCGCGCACACCTCTCGAAATCGTCGTGCTGCGCCGCGCGTACGTTCGCCTCGTGCATCCCGCAGGCGCGACACCGGCGTCGTCCCTCGCGGTCGAGGATTCGGACGGCCGGCGACTGCACTTCTCGATCTTCCAAGCGCGCGGATCCGCGACGTACTCGAGGATTCCGCTCGAGAGCGGCGAATCCCCGGTGCTCGCGGTCCCCGAGACGGCGACGACGATCGTCCTTCTCGAAGGCAGTGATCGCGAACGATCGCGAATCCCCTTCGACGTCGAGTTCGGCGAGATCATCGTCTTGTCGTACTGACGCGGGGGCGCCGGCACGGTCGCGGTCAGACAGGCTTGCGTCAGACAGGCTTGCGTCAGACAGGCTCGAGGCGGCAGGAGCGATCCGTCGGCAAATGAACACGAATGGCGTCGCCGGCGACGATGTCACCGCCCTCGACGACGATTCCCATCACGCCGGCCTTTCGAACGATGCGCCCGTCGACATCTCGATCGACCACCGCACCGAGCAGACCCGTCTCGAGGCCGTCGAGTTGCGTGCATGGATTGCGCAATCCCGTGACTTCGACGATGGCGTGCTCCCCGATGTGCAGACGCGCGCCGCGTGGAAGATCGAGCAACGCGATCCCGCGCGTCGTCACGTTCTCGCCCATACGACCGGGACCGATCGAGAACCCCGATGCCGCGAGCTCGTCGTGGAGCTCCGCGTGGATGAGATGTACCTGCCGCAGATTCGGCTGGCTCGGATCGCGCGCCACGCGCGAGCGATGCTTCACGGTCTCGCCGCAGTGGGCGTCGCCCTCGACGCCGAGCCCCGCGAGCAGGCGGATCCGCTCGACGACGGGCTTCGACATCGTGTGCGTCGCGCTGACGTTGACCGCCACGACGACTCCTTCGGGATCCGTCACGTCGCAAGGTCCTTTCGAAAGCAGCAAACGAGCCCCGCGTCCTCGAATCCGAGCGCGCGGTGAGCCGCGAGACTCGTCGCGTTCGACGGCTCCGCGTCGGACGCGAATTCCGTGCAACCGTGCGTACGCCCCCAAGTC
>JAUIME010000461.1 GCA_030433195.1 bacterium | reverse complement strand
GTAGACCTTCAACGATTGTTCGGGAGGTCCGCCGAGCACGCGAGCGTACTCGCGGTAGTTCTGCTCGAGCTGCTCGAACAGATCTTCGATCTCGGATCGCGGCCAGTCCGAACGGATGTCGTAGTGTACCGACGAGAGTTCCCACGCGGTGTCCCAGGTGTCGTGCAGTCGGTCGGCTTCTTCGTACGAGAGCCAGTCGCCACCCACCTGGACGAAACCCTGCTGCATCTTCTCGACGACGTTGGGCGGGTAGTAGCGCCCCTTGTAGCGGCGCAGGCCGTCCTTGACCTTCGACTTCTCGCGCATGGACAGCCACTCGCCGTTTCGCTCTTCGAAACCGGCGTCCTCGAGAAAGCCGGTGTCGAGCGAAACCGCGGCGCCCGCGGAGCGACGCTCCGGCTTGCGCTCGGGTTCGGCCGCCGCGGCGGCCTCGGCTTGCGACTTGCGCATCCAACGCCCGTCCTTGCGCACGTACCCGAGGGCGGCGCGCGCTTCGGCGTGGTTGGTGTCGACGGCGAGCGCCTTGCGAAACGCTTCGAGCGACTCGACGACGAGGCCGTTCTCCTTGCACCACTTGCCGAGCTCGTACATCGAATCGGCCGACTTCTCGTCCGCCGACTTCTTGCGCGACTCGTAGAGTTCCTTGGCGGTGCGCTTGCGCTCGATCCGCAGGATCCGGTCCTGCTCGACGCGTCGCTTGCCGCCGAATCGCGTCTCGATCACGACCTCCGTACGGTTCTCCTCGAGGATCTTGCCCTCGATCTTGCGACCGTCCTTGAGGTGGATGATGTCCGCGAGAGCCGAGGCGGCTCCGGCGCCCAGCGCCGCGACGACGAGGAGTCCGAGAACGAGGCGTGTCATGACGGGGATTCTCCGTTCGTGATTCGTGGCTCGGGTCCGGTCGATGACCCGGCGCGAGGCCGCCCGGCGGGCGTTCGTGACCCTGACGAGAGCGTATCGTGCAGGGAAGACGTTTGCAAGACATCGAGAGCATCGCGAACCCGCAGGAGACGAGCTGCCAATGCCCCTCGCAGCGGCCGGGCTCGAGGGGCCGCGAGAGTCATCCGGCGGCGTGTTCGCGACGCCCCGCTCGTATTGACTTCGACTTCGCGGCAGAGATAGTCTTCGGCTCCTCGAATGGCGCTCGATTCGCGGTTTCGGGCGCCCCTTAGCCCGGACTATTCATGAGCCGTCGAGCGAGGTGATGCAGATGTTGCCAGCAGCAAGGCTTGCGACTGAGGGAGGCGCAGGCGACCTGTCAGGTCGTCGAGCATCCCCGATGAGCATAACGCTGCTGCTGGTAACAGATGCGTCGATCGCAGCCGGCGCCTCATGAATAGTCCGGGTTAGCACACTCATCACCGAACGATCTTGTTTCTCCGACTGGCGACCGCAGCGGTGCGTCTCGTGAGCCGGACCGACGTGGTACGACCGGAATTGCAACCATGAGCGAACCGGAAGAAACGGCGACTCTCGACGCCGCCATCGAAGACATCGGCCCCTGCAAGAAGCGGGTCTCCATCACGATCCCCGGCGACCGGGTATCCGAGGAGATCGAAAAGCAGTACGCCGACATCATCCAGAACTACAACTTCAAGGGATTCCGCAAGGGGAAGGTGCCGCGCCGCCTCGTCGAGAAGCAACTCGGCGACAGCATCCTCGGCGAAGTGCGTCAGAACCTCATGCAGGACTCCTTCGAAAAGGCGCTCGAGGAGCACGAGCTGACGCCCCTCGGCGAGCCCGATCTCGGCGACGAGAACGAGCTCGAGGTCGAAGCGGGCAAGCCGCTGTCGTTCTCGATCGAGTTCGAAGTGCGCCCCACGTTCGATCTGCCCGATATCAAGAAGCTGAAAGCCGAGCGCGTCGTCGAGCCCGTCACCGACGCGATGGTCGACGAGTCGCTCGAACGGCTCGCGAAGCAGCGCGGGACCTACGCCCCGTGCGAGGACTTCGGCTCCATTCGCCCCGACGACCTCGTCAAGGCCGAGACGGCGCTGCTGCAGAACGACGAGACGGTCCTCCACCACGACGACTTCAGCGTCGTTCCCGGAGAGAAGCGGCTGTACGGATTCCGCGTCGACGACCTGGCCGATCGACTCGCTGACGCGGAGCTCGGGAAGTCGGTCGAGTTCGAAATCGAAGTTCCCGAGTATCTCGCGGGCGGCCGGAGTCATCTCACCGAAGGTGCGGCGACGATCCGCTTGACGCCGCGTTCGGTCGAGCGCATGGAAGTTCCCGCGATCGACGACGAATTCGCCAAGACGCTCGACTTCGACTCGCTCGACGACCTGCGCGAAGACATTCGCAAGCACGGCGCCCTCGAGCAGGAGCGCGCCGCCGACCGCAAGGTCGAGGAGAGCCTCCTCGATTCGCTCGTGGAAGCCACGCCGTTCGACGTGCCGGAAGGAATCGTCGACCAGCAGCTCGAGTACTCGGTCGAACGCGAGCGGATCCGCATGCAGATCGAGGGGGTGCCGAATCTCGAGATCGAAGAGAAACTCGACCTCTCGCGCGGAAAGCAGCGCGACGACATCGTGCTGGGCATGAAGAAGGCGTTCCTGCTCGAGAAGGTCGCCAAGCAAGAGAAGATCTTCGTCACCGAGGAGATGGTCTACGCCACGGTCCAGGCCATGGCGCAGCAACAGGGGCGCGATCCGCAGGAGCTTCTGAACGAGCTCGCGGAACGTCGCCAGCTGGCGGATCTCCGCACGGAGCTGCGTGAGAGAATCACGCGAGAAACGCTTCGGAAAAAGGCCGAAGTCTCCGATAACCAGGCAGATAACGAGGATTGACAACGAACCGTCGCGCCTCTAGCGGCCACGAGATCACGGAGTCGAAACATGGAGCGGAATTTCGTCCCGATCCCCTACGTCATCGAAAAGACCGGACGCGGCGAGCGCGCGTACGACATCTACTCGCGTCTGCTCGAAGAGCGGATCATCTTCATCGGTTCGGGTATCGACGATCATGTCTCGAACGTCGTGATCGCGCAGCTGTTGTTCCTGCAGAAGGAAAACCGCAAGCAGGACATCAACATCTACATCAACAGCCCGGGCGGCGTCGTCACGGCGGGTATGGCGATCTATGATACGATGCAATACGTCGAGTGTGACGTGGCGACCTACTGCATCGGACAGGCGGCGAGCATGGGTGCCGTACTTCTCGCGGCGGGAACCAAGGGCAAGCGATTCGCCCTCCCCCACGCCCGCATCATGATCCACCAGCCTTGGGGCGGAGCGCAGGGCACCGCTTCCGACATCTCGATCCACGCCGAAGAGATCCTTCGCATGAAGAAGACGCTCAACGAAATCCTCGCCCATCACTGCGGCAAGGACGCGAGCGATCTCGAGCGCGATACCGATCGCGACAACTTCATGTCGGCCAAGCAAGCGGCCGAGTACGGACTCGTCGACGAAGTGGTCGAGGCGCTCAACGAAGAATAGTCACCGTGGCGACCCCACGGTCTCAGGAGTAGACGACCTTGGCAGGTAAGAAGAAGAGTTCGGACGGTGAATCTCGATCGTGCACGTTCTGCGGCCGCAGCCGCGGGAGCTTGTTCGCGGGGCCGCCCGGGGTCTACATCTGCGACGAGTGTGTCGAACTCTACAACGAAGTCCTGAGCCGCGACCTCCAGAAGCAGCCCGCTGCCGTTCCGCAAGATCCGTTCCCGCGCGAGAAGCTCCCGACACCGCAAGAGATCAAAGCGAGGCTCGACGAGTACGTCATCGCGCAGGAGCGTCCGAAGAAGCTCATCTCGGTCGCGGTCTACAATCACTACAAGCGCCTCGCGTTCCAAGCCAGCGAAGCCTCGTCCGACGATCCGTCGGGCGTCGAGCTCGAGAAGTCGAACATCCTGCTGATCGGCCCGACGGGCTCCGGCAAGACGCTCATCGCGCGTACCCTCGCGCGGATCCTCGACGTGCCCTTCGCGATCGGCGACGCGACCACGCTCACCGAAGCGGGCTACGTCGGCGAAGACGTCGAGAACCTGCTGCTCAAGCTGCTCCACGCGACCGACTGGGACATCGCGCGGGCGCAGCAGGGCATCATCTACATCGACGAGATCGACAAGATCGGCCGCACGACGCAAAACGTCTCGATCACGCGCGACGTCTCGGGCGAAGGCGTGCAGCAGGCCCTCCTCAAGATGCTCGAGGGTACGGTCTCGAACGTGCCGCCCCAGGGCGGTCGCAAGCACCCCGAGCAGCAGTACATCCCGATCGACACCACGAACATCCTGTTCATCTGCGGCGGGACGTTCGTCGGCCTCGAAGAGATCGTCGCGCGACGCGCCGGCAGCTCGTTCATCGGCTTCGGTCACCCGGGCCGTGCCGAGCAAGGCGCCGAAGACGAGAAGTCCGCACTCCTCGAACAGGTCGAGGCGCAAGATCTCGTCGAGTACGGGCTCATCCCCGAGTTCATCGGCCGACTGCCGGTCTCCGGCGTGCTCAAGCCGCTGTCCGAGGACGACCTCGTTCGCATCATGCTCGAGCCCAAGAACGCGATCGTCAAGCAGTACCAGAAGATCTTCGAGATGGAGAACTGCGAGCTGAAGTTCACCGACGGTGCCCTTCACGAGCTCGCCAAGATCGCCATCAAGAAGGCCACCGGCGTTCGCGCGGTCCGCTCGATCATCGAAGACGTCATGATCGACATCCTCTACGATCTGCCGTCGACGACCACCCCGCGCCGCTTCACGCTGAACGAGAAGGTCATCCGCAAGGAAGCCGCCCCGAAGATCGACCCGATCAAGTCCAAGAAGAAGGCCGCGGGCTAGAGCGAGGGGCACTCCGCGATTCGATTCGCTAAAGCCCTCTTCAACCCACCTCGCCCGTGCATGCTCGCGCGCGTAGACTCCCCGATCACTGGCGTC